>JBFJNS010000082.1:0-9504 GCA_041618055.1 Binatia bacterium | reverse complement strand
TTTCCGCTGCAACTCATTGACTTCTGCATGAGTGGAAAACCTGCCGATGCGCACGCGATGCCAGGTTTGGTCGTTAACCTGCGCCGTTGTGACTTTCGCAGGGAAACCTTTTTCCGTCAGTATAAGAGCCAGGTTTTCCGCGTCGCTACCTTGACGGAAAGATGCCACTTGGAGAACCCAAGTGCGCGAGGTTTTGTTTTTCTCCTGACTCTTCTCTTGTTTGAGTGGCACCGCGTAAGCGATAATCGGGATTGCCCCCTGCTCACCGGCGGATGCTTCCAGAGGCGGCGCAGCCGTCCCCGCAGTTTTGGCACTTTCGGCAGGCTCCTCAACTTTAACATCCTTAACCGTTGTGTCTTGAACGACAGATACAGGCAACAGATCTTTAGCTTCTCCGGGCGAAGCAGCGCCTGTTTGCGGGCTCGGAGAAATTTGCGGCGGCGCTGCCGTAGCTGCTGCTGTCATTTGCTGGCTCATGGGCGCCAGAGCATGGCGTGGTTGGCTGCCGCGAGGGATCTGATCCGCCCCGCTGGAAGACCGCTCCGGGCCGGCAGGTTTTTCCTGTTCCTGCTTCTGCCGTTGTTTTTCCCTCTCCTCCATCAATTGCTGTTGCTGCTGGCGAAGCTTTTCCCTTCTTTGAGCCTCCTGCTCCTGATCGCGCCTCATCCTCTCCAGTTCATTCCTGAGGATTGAGAGCTTGTCCTTAAATTCCTTGGTGACATTGCGCGATTCCTCGCGGTTTCGAATGACATGCGGGCTGATCATCATGATTAGCTCGGTACGATCACCCCGATCGGTCGTCTTACTGAAAAACCTACCGATCACCGGCAGATCCATCAAATACGGGATACCAGTTCGAGTGCGGTTCTTGCCCTCGGTTATGATCCCACCAATTACCAGAGTCTCCCCGTCGTGGACAACAGCCGTCGTTTCAGCCTGGCGGGTGTCAAATGCGGGGAACTCATCGGATCCGACGACCACACCTTGATCCCGTCTCTGGCTAACTTCCGCGAGAATCTGTAGATTTACGAGCCCCTGGGAATTGACCTGGGGAATAATGGTCACGATGCGCCCCGTATTGCGGTACTGGATGCTAGTGCTGGAAGCAACCGTTCCAACCGCCTCAGTAATGGAACCGGTCGCGATGGGCTCTTCAGTTCCAACTTGAATTCGTGCGGGCCGATTGTCCGTGGCCAAAATCGATGGCGAAGACAAAACCCTGAAACGAGAGTCCCCAGCGAAGGCGTTGATAAATGCGCGTATGGCATTGCCGGTTCCGATGACTCCGCTGACACCTGACGGGAAGAAAACATTTCCCGCATTATCCGGGCTCGGCAAGGTGCCAGTCAGTATGCCGCCGCGAGAACCAAACTCGCGGTCAAAGATTCTAACACCGCCGAGCTTGCGCAAGATTTCATAATCAACGCCAAACCTGGAATCGTCCGTTAGCGTCACTTCTGCAACCAAGACATCCATCAAAACCTGGCGCGGAACGGCATCGAGTTCTTTGAGGATATTCTTGATGTTCTGGAATTCCTGGACCGTGCCGTAGATAATGAGCGAGTTCGTGGCAGGATCGGCAACAATACGGAGCTGCTCCTCCTGTTTCGCCCCAGGTGAAGGAGCGACAGGCGGTCTTGGAAACCCGGGAGGAGGCGTTACTGCCGGCGACGGCGGTATTGTGGGAGCAGGCGGCTGCGGCGGTACCGGGATCGCCGCATAAGCGCCGAAGGGCTGGTTTTGCGGCGAAGTCGAGCCTGTGCCTCCAAGCGAAGGCGTCGTCGAGCGGCCACCGCCCAGTTGCCCAGTTCCACCCGGAGTTGATCGGTGCAAGTCTTGCAATGTTTTGCCGGAATCCCGCCTCCCCGTCGTCGGCTGCCCCAGCGCCTGACCCAACACATCCGCCAATTCCGTCGCTTTGCCGTTTTCCACCGGATAGATGAAGATGCGCCTTCCCGGTCCTTCGGTAACAATATCGATCCGATCCAACCACCGCTTCGCGTAAGTCCAGGCCGCCTCGCTGTGGCTGATCACCAAAAGCTGATTGATTCTCGGCAGGGGGATGAACTGCGCGGTGAAGGACTCCGTCTGCGGCGCTGACGAAGCGAAGGATTGCATGACCTTCGTCATTTCCTGCGCCAAATCCTCGGCGCTGGCAACTTTGGGTTGATAGATTTCCATCCTCGTTCCGGCAAAAACCTGAACGTCGATGAGGTCCGCGATCTCCACCAGCCTCTGAATGTTGGACGGCAGGTCCATAATGATGAGGAAGTTTCCGCGGGGGTTTTCAATCAGCTCGCCGCCGGGCATGACAAAGGGCGTCAAAAGCTTTTTCATTTCCGCCACGGAGAAGAAGCGAACCGGAACAATCTGTATGGCGTAGCTATCTTCGCGGCTCTGCCCCGCGGGGCGAGCCAAAACTTTTCCATCCTTGATGGGCATGATGCGATAAATATTTCCCGCCCTCACCGCCACAGCGCCGTTCATGCGCAGCACCTGATGGAAAATCGGCAGCAGATCTTCCGTCTTCAGCGGTTCCGCGCTATGGATCGTGACGGTGCCCTTTACTTCGGGATCGATCGTGTAAGTCAGCTTCAAGTGCTGAGCGAGGATATGGACGATTTCAACCAAATCGGCGCGGTTAAAATTGAGCGACACCATGCCGCCGGCAGGCGCTGGCGATGGTAACAATCTGCGCTGTGGCTCCGCGGGACCCGGAGCCGCCTGAGCTCGGGGGAACGGAGAAGGACCGGGCTGAGTTGGCGGAACGGCTTGAGGCTGCGGCATGGCTTGAGGGGCTGCCGGTGCGGGCGCTTGAGGCGCCGTGGGCGCGCGTCGTGGAACGATGGTCGGTTGGGTTGGCGATGGCGCGCTTTCAGCCGGCGGCGGCGTTTCTTGCTTAGGGCCTGAAGGCGCCTGAGCGGGCGCGGGAGCCGGCTGATTCGGCGTCGGAGATTTCTGTGCAGCGCAGGATAATCCGTTACTCGCCGCGAGTATCAAAGCCATGAACCCTATGAAGCGCTTACCTGACATCAAGCCTCCTGCCACTCACTGATTAGGAGCCGGGATCGGGGATGGGACCGGGGGAATGGGCAGCCTACCTCGCCGCGGCACTTGTGGTATGGCCCTGGGAACTACCGGACGGGGTGTCGGTGTTCCGACTTGCCGGGGAACAGGAGCGGCTTGTACCGGCTCCTCTGGCTTCCGGAAGTAATCCAGGGCGACCTCCACCCGCGACGCACCCTTGGTAAACACAACTCTTCGCTCCGCCACCTCTGATAATCGAAATCCCTCCACCGTATCGCCAAGCTTGACACGCGTCGTCGTGGCCGTCTGCCCTGGAACCGGTGGCGCCCCGCCAACGTTACCTGGATCCTGCAAAACCGCGAATCGATTATTTCCAATGATCGCTGTTCCCAGCAAGATCATGCCCCGAATTCTCTGAAAGGCTAGCGAATTCGCCTCGGCTTCTCGTGTCGCGCCCGCACCTCTCTCTGGATCGAAAAGATTTTTGCTGACAATCACGTCCGTGTTAACGGCAAGCTTTGGCTTCACCGCAGGCTTTCCCCCGTTCGCGGTTACCGGAGGCCTTGCCTTAGCCGGCCCCGGCAAATCCCATGGCCCTTCGTTCCAATGCCGGTAGGTCAACCAACCGACCAGACCTATGAGTGCCAGGAGAATGATGCTAAGCAGTGAAGATCTTGTAAGAATCTCCGTTTCCCTCCGAGGACTTCTCGATGCAAAATGGCGCTACTGTACCCCTAATCGGCCATGTCGTCAATTGGAAGAATTTCCTTATATATCTGTTCTAATTCGTAAAACAGCCTATTATACCGGCTGAGTCTTTTATCACGCAACTGCCGAAAATCTTTCCGCCACGAGGCAGTTCACAGGCAAAAAAGCTTTTTCCTCTGGCTCGCTTTACCGATTCTAATCCTACGAACAGCGAAACTAAACGAAAAACTTCTATTAAGCGGTCACCGGGCTCGGTCAGAAGGCCAGCCCAGTGCGTGATGCCTCGTTTACACACCTTTTCCCGTCTTTGTCTTAGTCTGATTTGTCGGAGCATCGCTCTTCGGAGGTGGCGCCGTCTGAGTACGCGCAAATCCGGCCACGGTAAGGCTGACTCTTAAATTCTGCATCGTGGTTTGCGGAATTCCCTGTGGCTGGGGAAACCCGATCGGCCGGAATAGAGACCGAACATTGATTTCATCCACTATCAGGAGTTTGGGAGAGGTCTCGATACCTCGGATTAGGCTAGCAATTTGCTCAACCTGGCCGCCGATCTCGATCTGGATGGCGATCTTGAAAAAAGCTCCGGCGGATTCGGGATTCAATACCCGGGTGGTGATGACCTGAGTTCCTTCTTTGGTGGCCAGACTCAGCACGACTTCTTGCAGATCTGAAGCATGCACCGAAGGCGTATCACCGCTCAATAGTCTAGGCTCAATCGCTTTGATGGCACTTCGCCCTGATTCCAAGGCTGCCGCCAACTCATCTTTTTGCCCGATGTAGCGCAGGTTTTTCTCCAACAGTTGTGGCTGGGTCTCCAGTTGGCCCTTGACCCATTCCCTTCGCTCCAAGAATGGATCGACCAACAGATACCGCCCGAGCATCACGCCCAAAATGACGAGAGTGGCGACCACCAACCCCCGCTCTCTTCGGGACAGACGCTGCCAAAACTCTTTCATGGGCTCGCGAACTCCTCCCTTATTTTGCCTTTTCCAGATCCGCCTTCAGAGAAAACGTCTCGCGATTGTCGCGCCCTCGATTTGAGGGAGCATTGAATCCAACATTCTCAAACATGGGGGAGCGCTCCAAAAGCGGAATAAGCGCCGACGCGTTCTCGGCATTGCCCTGAACTTCCAGCACACCGTTGCGATAACGAAAATTAGAAAGATAAGCGCTCGTTGGGATGACCTTGGTGAGTTCGTCGAGGACTCTGAGCACCTCGCCCTTGCGCTCTTCAATGTCCCCCAAAAAGCGTTCTTCTCTGCGCACGGTCTGGAGTTGTGTTTCCACCTCTCGCAGAGCTTGTACGGCGGGCTCGACCTTCTGATTTTCTCGCTGTAGCTGCCGCAGCCGCAGTTCATCCTTGATTGGGTAACTTACGCCCCATCCAAGCAGAGCAATAGCCAGCAGACCCACCAAAACGGTATTGAGTAGCGACAGCCACTTGCCGCCCTCTCGCTCCCCTCCCGTGGCCTGGAGAATGTTTACCCCGAGAGAGGATTCCCGCACGCCGCGCAAAGCAGCACCGAGGGCTGGCAGCAAATTTGGATCCGAGACCGTCGCCCCGAGACCGAGTTTTTGCCTGCCCATCGCCAGCAGGTCGTCATAAAGCGGCGGGTCGTTCGTAATCGAACTGAAAAATTCTCCCGCCGGACCCCAGCCATAGATCTTCGAAGCTCGCCGCAAACACTCATGCAACAATTCTCTGCCAACGCCTTCAGCCCAGTCGGACGCAGGCAAACGATGGGAGAAGACCAGTTCAGGCGTTGAGGCCCAGCCGTCTGGTCTATTCTGAATGCCCACCATCTCCCAGCTCTCGTCATGACCTCCCACGATCGCCGCGGAACCGGCAATTTCTCTGTCACAAAACAGCAGATAATTGGCAAGGGCGGTTACCGTCGTCTCAACGCCGTTAGGGACAATCCCGAGGGAGCCCAAAACCTCCAATACGCCGTTGAGATTTTTTCTTGGCACGGCAAACAGACACAGAGCGATTCTCTCCCCCCATTGCCCCATGGGGAGGAAATCATAAAACATATCTTCCCGGCGAAAGGGTAGATACCTTTCGATTTCATACTCCAGGACTTGGCGAAGATTGGACTCCGCCGCAAGAGGGAAAAACAGTGGCTGCACGACCGCTTGGTCTTGCGGCACACAAATGTAGATCGAATCTCTGGCGACGTTGAAATGAGGCAAGAGCGAGAGAATCGCCTGTCTGAGGGCGCGTTCGCGGGAATCATGCTCGGCCTTCAAGGCGATTTCGCGCACGTCTTCGGCGATCCAGCCGGTCAGCTCGGAAATAGCCTGCCGGTTTTCGCCGTGCGGCAGCTCCCGGACTTCGTGCTCCAGCAACGCCAGGTTGAGGAAGTTTTTTCTTAAGCGAACAAACACGAGGCGGTCATGCGTTATATAGAGGCCGACGCTCTTGAGGAAATCGGCGCGGGAGAG
Organism: Binatia bacterium; assembly: GCA_041618055.1. GTDB lineage: Bacteria > Desulfobacterota > Binatia > UBA9968 > UBA9968 > JBFJNS01. The sequence goes on along the minus strand of JBFJNS010000082.1, from coordinate 3,324 downwards.
GTTTCGTATCCAGCCGGGAGAGTTCATCGTACTATGCGTCTATGGTCGTGTTTGATTCGCGATTCATTCGCGGTTCTTATTGTACTTTATGGTTCAACGTTGTGGTAGCCCGATTTCACGATCGACCCAGCGTAACAACTCGAAGCCGCGGTTACCAGCCCCGGCTCGTACGACACCTTTGACGCGGCGGGAAAGCCGTGAATCTTTCGGTTTTCCCTCCGCCTCGACGGTAATGATGGTCGGGTTCGTGAAAACAAATTTTTGCATCGCCGCGTCGCCCGTTCCGATGCCCAAAAGTCGGAGCAAATCCGCGATTGTCTTCTGCGAGAGCTTTTTTCTTTCCTCGACAACGTACTGCGCCTTTGCCAGCGGAATTCCCAGCATGGCATGAATCACCTCCGCCGATGCGGTGCGCAGGTTGACCCGATCAAAAGGACTGTCCACCGTAAAGACTTCCCTCAAGCCCACCCGTCCGGTTTCGCCGCCCGACATGTCGTTGCCGCTATCACCGTAGTACATTTCCGCCGTAACGCCCCTAACCCAGAGCAGATCTTCAATGGCATCAAAAAAACCGTTCTTCGCCGTATAGGGCGGCGACAGGGAGAGGTAATAATCGTTTTCCGCTCCGTTGACTCGATGAAGGTCGTCCGGGTCGCGCCAGTCCATCACCGAATCCACGACGACACTTGTGCGCGGCTCTTGCACGCCAAGATGGGTCAAGACACGGCGAAGCGTTTCTTCATCGACGCGGTTGATGTTGATCTTGCCGCTCTCATCGACCAGCCTGACTCGAAAGATTCCCCCGCCGAGTTCCTCTTCCCGCCAGGTGCCGTCGAAAAGGTCCGGTTGCTGTGCATCCGCCGCTGGCTCGCGCGCCGGGGATTGATGCAGAAAATCGTAGACGCCACGCTCAAAGCCGGCCACCGCGAGATAATACCCCTGGCTTTCGTCACTATATCGGTGCGCCGCGGTGGCTTCCTCTCGGGCAGAGGTACTAAAGTCAAACGCGACGACGAAGAGAAAGATAAAAATCCACAGAACGATGAGCAGGGCAACGCCGCGGTCATTGGGCAGATCAGCAAAGGCCACTTTGGCACGCCATTTAGAGGTCATGGAGCTAAAACCACGATCATCAACGGAAAGACCCAGCGAGTTTCCTTGCCTGCAGCGTCGCGATAGCTGAGACGGACGGCGCGCGGCAGCATGCGTTTTTCCTTTCCGTCCCAGCGGTCCTCCCATTTTTCTTCGCCACCCGTCGGGTCCAGATAGGCCAGGCGAAAGTCGTGCACTCTGTCCCGCACGACCAAACGGTTGCGCAGACCTCCATCGCTCGCTTCTTCGCCGATACGAACAGGGACTACCTCCTCCAGCATCAAAGGTCCTCCACCCTGCTCAAAGGCCTCCCAGGAGAGACGAATTTTCGCCATCCCCCGCCCCCCCATGGCGAGCGAAACAGCGGACACGAATGTTAAATGATCTGCTTCGCCCTCGTAAAAGGGAGTGGGATCCTGCCGCGATGCCCGGTAAGGGTATGAGGAACGAATATAATTTCCCAAGAGGTCGCCGAAAGACCGAAGTTTCTGGTTTTTCTCGAAATGATGCTTCGATCGTTCGACTGCGCTGTGCCCCAAAGAAAAGGCGCCGTACAGAACGGTGCCCATCAGCGCAAAGATCGTCAGCGCAAGCACGACCTCCAAAAGAGTGAATCCCATCCGGTCTTGAGGGATCGACTTCAAAGGGATCACCGATTTTCCTTCTTGACCAAACGCAGCGTCTTTAATTCCGCACGGCTTTCTCGGCCAGTATCCGTAACAATGATTTCCAGCGCGACCTCTCTGAGTTCCCAATCGCTTGACAAGGTGAGCTGGTCCGACGTTTGTCGCACCGGTTGCACCCGCAGTTTCCATCGGCTCCGCGGGTCGAAGGAGCCCTCCTCCGCCCCCTCCGCCGCATCGCCCCGGGCGAGAAACCCATCCATGACCTGGCGGCCGGAGCTGATGATCTCGGTCCGAATCGTGCTTTTCGCGCCCAGCCGAAGGCCCAGAGAAAAGATTTCCAGCAGTGTCACGACCCCAAGGCCCACAATGGTCATGGCGACCACGACTTCGATGAGAGTAAACCCTGAAGCGAATCGACGGTCGGAGTCGAACAGCTTCACGTCTTGTCACCCCGCAGCACTTCGATTTTGCCGGTCAAAGGCTCCAGGCGAACGGAGTACGAGACGGAATCTTTGATTCCGGTGACGTTGACCTGTCCGCCGTAAGTGCTTCCATTGGGGAAGAACAGAAACTCGCGCACGTCGTAGTTCAGTGTTTCTCCGCCTTGTACGCTGCTGATTTTAACGTCCGCGGGGAGATGAACTTCTCTGTCGCGTCCGATGAGGTAGCTGTTTTGGGCGAGGTTCAGAAGCAGTTGCTGGGGGATGCCGTCATAAATAGCCCGGCTGCGCAAATCTCTAGCGGCAGCCGCCAAAGCTAATGCTGAGCGCCGCACTTCCTGGTCGCGCAAGCCTCTATCGATGGATGGAAGAACCACGAGACTGCTAAGCCCGAGAACCATCAAGACCAGTATGAGCTCCAGCAGGGAAAAGCCGGAGCTATTGTTCCCAGCTCGTGATGTCACGGTTATCACCTTCGCCGCCTGACACGCCGTCGGCGCCGTAGGAGAGGATATCATACGGTCCATGCTCACCCGGGCTCCTGTAAACATAGGCCTTGCCCCATGGATCCAGCGGCACTTCTTTTTTCAAATAGGGCCCGTCCCAGCGTTCCAAACTGCCCGGGTTTTGCCGCAGCGCCTGGAGACCCTCCTCGCTGCTTGGATATCTTCCGACATCGAGGCGAAATGTGTCCAGGGCCGTGCCCAAAAGCTCGATCTGCGCTTTGGTGGCCTTGATTTTCGCTTTCTCCTCTTGTCGTATGAAACGTGGTCCGACGAGCGCTGCCAGAAGGCCGATGATGATCATCACGACGAGCAACTCGACGAGGGTAAAACCAGAGCTGTTTTTCATTTATCTAACTCACATCGGCAAGTCGTTAATGCTAAAAATGGCCAGCAGCATGGAAACGACCACGATTCCGATAATCAATCCCATGCCGAGGATGAGCGCCGGCTCCAGCAATGATGTTAGTCTTTTCGTCGTCCTTTTGACCTCTTGATCGTAATGCACGGCGACTTCTGCGAGCATCGCGTCGAGTTTTCCCGTCTCCTCTCCCACAGCGATCATATTGAGCGCCAGGGGCGGAAAAAACCCGCTCTCTCCGAGGGGTCGCGCCATCCCTTTTCCCTCGCGCACCCGCATCTGAACTTGGCTCACCGCTCGCG
>JBFJNS010000081.1:0-9553 GCA_041618055.1 Binatia bacterium | reverse complement strand
TCCGGGTCGTGAGGTAAAGACTGATGTACTCCTGCAGCGCGTCTTTAGTGCTGGGAAATCCCAGCTCGCTCCATGGAATTTCGCTGGCGGCGAAAGTGCTGGCCTCTACGGATTCGTCGCCAGCGCTCAACTCCCCGCCGATGACCTCCGCGGCGTAGACGACGATCACGTTGGGAGACCGAGGATAGGAGTACACGTTGAGCAGTGATCGAATTCGCACATCGAGACGGGATTCTTCTTTCGTCTCGCGGATGGCGGCGTCCTGCACGCTTTCCCCCCGATCCACATAACCCCCCGGGAAGACCCATTTACCCGAAGCCGGCTCGACACCGCGCTTCAATAGCACGATTCCGCCGTCCAACGAAAAAATCGTCCCTGCGACCACTTTCGGATCCTGAAAAAAAATGAAGGCGCAGGACTGACACACCAGGCGTTTGGGCTCCGTCGGCTTCAAAAGGCGCTTCTCAAGGGTGCCGCCGCAGCGCGGACAGAAGCGATATTCCACGTGTCCGTGAGGATGGTCATAGTGCTCTAAGGTCATACATTTCTTTGTAACGCATATTAGGTTGAAATAAAAGAATATTTCTGCAATCGTTATCCATGCTTCGCGCGGTCATTTTTGATTTTAACGGCATCATCGTAGACGACGAACCGATTCATTTTGAGCTCTTTCAACAGGTGCTTGAGGAGGAAGGTATCCGGCTAACCGAGCAGGACTACTATGCCCGCTACCTGGGTTTTGATGACCGCGGCGCCTTCAGCGCGGCATTTCGAGAGCACGGCCGACGGATCAACGAGCAGGAAATGGCGCGCCTGATTGAGCGCAAGGCCCGCTACTACCAGGAAATGATTCAAAACAAGATGAGGGTCTTTCCGGGCGTAAAGACTCTGGTTTCAACTCTCTCGAAACGGCTCCCTCTGGCGATCGCCTCGGGAGCGTTAAGAGACGAAATCGAGACTATACTAACAACGGTCAGCCTGCGGGATTATTTCCGCGCCATCGTCAGCGCCGAAGACGTGAAAGAAGGGAAACCAGAACCGGAGATTTTCCTGAAAGCGCTCGCCGAGCTCAACGGCGACACACCGGACGTTCCAAAAATTGCGGCTGCCGAATGCCTGGTCATAGAAGATTCCAAGGAAGGCATCCGCGGGGCGCGTCGCGCAGGCATGAAATGCCTCGCTGTCGCCAACTCGCATCCTCCCGAACAGTTGGCCGAGGCTACGGCCGTCGTGAAAAGTCTCGAAGAAGTCGAATTATCTTTCCTGGAAAAGCTTTGCGCTTGACGCGATGGTTCTGGCTACACTTCTGGGTGTTCATCGATAAGGCGTTCTTTGAGGGCGCATCGTAATTTCCACGGGACACGCCGCCGGCGATGTCTCCAAAACAAAACGAACGGCGGCCGCCACATCCTCGGGCCGAATCATCTTGCTCCTGTCCACCTGCCGTGTCGCCGGAATTAACGCTGTGTCGACGTACCCCGGCAAAATCACCGCCACCTTGATGCCGTATTCTCTTACCTCTTCGTAAAGGGACTGGGTGAACCCTATGAGGCCGAATTTCGACGCCGCGTAGGCGGACGCGTTGGCTTCGCCGGACTTCCCCGAGATCGAGCCGATATTGATCACCGCCCCACACTGCTTTGCGATCATCGACGGTAACAGCAAACGCGAGAGAATCATTGGGGCCCGCAAATTAATGCGAAACGTTTCATCCCAATCATCCACTCGGGCACGCACCACGGAAGCCTTTCTGCCCCAGCCGGCGTTATTGATCAAAATATCGACGCTTCCCCATTCCCGCCGACCTGTTTCAACCAACCGGTCGATCTCGTCATCCCGTCTCAAGTCAGTAGGGACCACAAGACCCTGTCCTCCACGGGATTGGATCTCTTTTCCAACCTCTTCGAGCTGCTCTTGCGTTCGCGCCGCCAGAATGACGCGGCACCCTGACTGCGCAAGCATCAAGGAAACGGCTCTGCCGATTCCACGACCCGCGCCCGTTACGAGAGCGACATTTCCTGCGAGTGAGTTCACCGGTTAACTCCGCCGCTCGCTGCCTCTTAATGAATTGTCGTGGGATCGGGTTCGAGGCGCGTCGGCGGCTGCGCAACCGGGGACCCGTGATGATGGATGAGGCGCCAGCCGTCCGGACCTTTGGCAAAAATGTTCGTTGTTAAGACGGTAGCCGAAACCATTTCGTCCCCTAGAGAACTAGTGATGTTCTCGTACAGCGTGACCCACCCTACTCTGCCGTGAACTTGAATCGCGACGTCGCTAAGCGAAAACCTTATCACTGAGGTGTTTTCGAAGATCCTACGCCAGCTTTCGATAACCGCGTCCCGGCCCCTCAAGATCTGCCAACCGGGATGCCCGCATTGAACGTCGCCGCCCTCACCCCAGATCTTCCCCATAACCTCGATATCGAGAGCCTCAAAGGCTTTGTAAAAGCGCTCGTTCACCTGCGCAAGTTCCTTTTCAGCGGTCTTCATTAGATGAGTCAGTGGGAAGGTTTTGGCGTCACGAAGACAACGACGACGAGGCGTTGGTCGCCGCGATTAAGAACGCCATGCTTTTGCCCCGAGGCGGCCAGAGCGATCTCGCCGGGCCCCAACTCTCTTTCCTCATCGCCAACCCGAAACACGCCTCGGCCCTCCACGACGCAGTAGACTTTGTCTTGCCCATCATGCGTGTGAGCGGCTTGCTCTTGCCCAGGCTCGAAACAATAAAGATCACAAATGAATCGTTCCGTGCCGCAAAGCATGTTCTTCTTCATCTTCTCAGCCGAGAATTGCCTCGCGTCTGCTATGCTTTTGAAAACTCCCATTTGGCGCCTCTTATCTATGAATTAAAATTGTCTCGACCCGGCTACCGCACGAACGGGTCGCCCCAGGGCGCGAAAGAACTTCTTAACTGCGGAATCTGGAATCAATAGTATCATAGGGTTCCAGCCATGCAAAACCTCATGGGATTTGCTATTTCTATCGCATGAATTCGATCTTGATCCGCTACCACGAGATTGCCCTCAAAAAGGGCAACCGGGCTTATTTTACGGAACTCTTGAAAAGGAATCTGCTATCTTCGGTCAAAGACTTGGGTATCAATAAGATTCAGAGTTTGCCAGCAAGACTTTTTCTAACCCTCGAGAGAGACATTGATTCCAAGCTAGCCAGCGATCGAATCGGAGCCGTTTTCGGAGTGGCTAATTTCTCTCTGGTCGAACGGACCGCTCTGGACATAGACGCGTTGCGTGCGCGCATTCTCGAATCGCTGGACGACTTCTCCTTCAAGTCCTTCCGCATCGAGACCCAACGAGGGAACAAAGATTTTCCGCTCACCTCACCCGAAATCAACCGCCAACTGGGCGCCGCCGTCAAAGAGAAATCCGGCGTTCGAGTCGACCTCTCCGCGGCTGATCTGACGGTCTATGTGGAAATTCTTCCGCGGGATGCTTTTTTCGGCTTCAACAGAATCGCCGGCCCCGGCGGCTTGCCGGTGGGCGCGAGCGGAAGAGTCGTGGCGTTGATTTCCGGAGGGATTGATTCGCCCGTGGCGGCGTATCGCATGATGCAGCGCGGTTGCCGTTTGATTTACGTCCATTTTCACAGCGCTCCGTATCTCGATCGCACCTCGCAGGAAAAGGCGCGGCAGTTGGTCACGCGCCTCACGCGCCATCAGTTTCAATCCCGGCTTTATCTCGTTCCCTTTGGCGAGATTCAGCGCCGCATTGTTACCGCCGTGACTCGCCCCCTGCGCGTGGTGCTGTATCGACGGATGATGCTTCGAATTGCGGAGGGGATCGGAAAGAAGGAAAGAGCCAAGGCGCTTGTCACGGGCGAAAGCCTCGCCCAGGTTGCCTCGCAGACCTTGGATAACATGGCGGTCATCGAGCAGGCCGCAACGTTACCGATTTTGCGACCCCTGGTGGGCATGGATAAACAGGAGATCATCGATCAGGCCAGGCGAATCGGCACCTTCGACATCTCGTCGCTGCCGGACCAGGATTGTTGCCAGCTCTTTGTTCCCAAACACCCTGCAACCAAGGCGAGGCTCAACGAGGTTACACATGCCGAAACCCAATTTGACGTTGACGCCATGGTCCGTTTAGGAACGGAGCAGGCGGTGGTGGAGAGTTACACCTTTCCCTAACGATTTGAACGGCTTGAACGAATGGAACCATTTGAACTAAACGGGGCACCCATTACACGTACTGCTGGATGCGCTGCAAGCTGGGCGGAAAGAACAAGTCCTCCACTTTCGGCTTGTCTTTGATCATCCCTTCCTCGTATTCGTACCGAATCACCGCCTCCAAGGCCTTGCGATTGTCGTCGAGGTTATACGGCCATGGATCGGGTCCAAAAATCTCCCTCTGCTCGCGCAGGAGTTCCTGAACCCAAACAAGGGCGAAGCTGCGCGGATCTGTCATGCGTTCGTAACAAAGCTCCTTGGCGCGTTGAAAGGCGCGCACGAGACTTATTCCCAGCCAGGGATGTTGCTCTAATATGTGGTTCTTGACGACCACTGTGTGCATTATAGGAAAGATTCCGCTCTTCTTGTAATAATCGATTTCCGCGGCCTTCGAGTCGGGAAACAGCGGAGCCACTTTGGCGGAACCATTTCTGATGGACGGCAGTGTCTCAGGATAGAACGCCGCGTCCAATTCACCGTCGAGCAGCATTCGGTCAACGTTCTTCCCTCGCGGCACTCTTTCCACCTTCATCCACTTTGCCGGCTCGAAGGGAATATCCTCTTCTTCCTGACACCACCATTCAATCGTTTTTGGTTCCAAGCCGTAATGATCTTGAAGGATGCCACGCATCCACAAGCCGGCCGAATTTTGCAGCGTGTCCAGCGCGACTCGCTTGCCGTTGAGGTCGGACGGTTTTTCAATGCCGCAGCCTGCTCTCTTGACCATGTAGGAGTGGCGAAACCTCCGGTGCGGGAACACGGGGATCGCCGTGTAACTACAACCCCGGTCCTGGGCCACGAGATAACCCACCAGAGACAATTCGCAGACATCAAATTCCTCGTGCCGCAACATTCGGCCATGCCGCTCGGGCGACGGCATCGTGAGCACATTCAGGTCCACGCCCTGGGCTTGGACTTCGCCATTAATCAACGGACGCAAGAAATCGTAATCACCGCAGGCTAAAGTCAGCTGCAGTTTCGACATTCAATCCCCCTCCACGTACCTGCGGTAAGCCTCCGGGGTGTCGATATCGATGGTCACCCCTTCCTCCTCGGTATCGAACTCCAAGGTATCGTCTCGATGGGCATGCACCACGGCCTTGGCCCCCTGGTCCAGCGGCGCCGCCAGCAATTCGCTGAACAACGTGCGGGAGAATATCACCGGGTGGCCGCGGCGACCCCGATACCGCGGAATCACAATCGACTTTTTGGTGGTGTAGAACTTATCGACCATGACGTGAATCAAACCGGTACTAATGTACGGATGGTCCACTAAATGCACCAGGATGCCATCGATGCCCCTGGCCTGTTCTGAGGCTTCGAGGTTGCGAATCGCGGCAATCAAAGAGGACAGCTGGCCCTTCTTGTAATCTTCATTGACCAGTATGGCAACGGGTAGATCACCGATCTGCCGCCGCATGGCCTCGGCTTCATGGCCCAACACGACGATGATTCTTGCGATGTTCGCCGCCCTTAGCACGCCAACAATCTTCTCGATGAAACTGACACCGTGAATCGGAAGCAGCGCCTTGGGCCTCCCCATCCGGCTCGACTCGCCGGCGGCCAAAATGACGGCGACAATCATATAAACGTATAACGTAAGCCCGCTATCTGTATACCTTGTCGATGAACCCGCTGGAATCGAGCTCCTTGACCAGGCTTTCATCCACAAAATCTTCGAATTTGAGCGTTGCCCCGGGTTTTTCAGCCAAGGCTTCCTTGAGTTGCGTGCTCACGCCCTCTCGCGTCACCCACGGAACGCGATCGTACAGTTTGGCGGTCGCCATGTAGGCGCTTTCGAGATAGTTTTCGTTGTCTTGCCTGCTGTACTTACCGAGAATTTTCTTGCTGCCTTCCTTATTCGTCTTGAAGAAATGCGTCGCCTCAACCAACGCCATCAGCGTCCGCTTCACCGTCTCCCGCTTTCGCGCGAGAAACCCCTTGGTCGTCGTCGCGCAAATAAAGGGAAACTCGAATCGCTTGTCAAAGTCTGCGGTGCTGATCAGAACTCGATGCGCCATTCCCTTTGCTAGGTGGATAATTCCTGGGGGAGATGGAAACCCCGCGATGCGCCCGGTGCGAAACGCCGCAGCTCGTTCCGTAGCGCCGCCAACCTGCAAGATGGGGACGTCTTTTACTGGCTCGAGCCCGAGTCCGCGAATGAGAGCTCGCGCAGCGACGTCCGAAGCGCTGCCGACGCGGCTGATACCGATGCTCTTTCCCTTAAGCTGCTCCGGAGATTTGATCGACTCTTGCACCACGAGCTCGTAAGGCAGTGAATTGAGATAACAACCCACCATCACGAGGTCCGCGCCGCCGAGAACCGCGTTGATGACCCCGCGCCCAGAAGCATTGACGATCGGAACATCGCCTGCCAACAAGCTAGAGATCACGGTTGTCGTGCTCGGTATGTAGATAAGGTCGACATCGAGACCATGTGCCCGATACTTACCTGCGTCCTTGGCAACGTACCAAACCGCATTGCTCGAATCTATCGAGCTATAGGCTATTTGTATTTTTTCCTGGGCGCTCCCCTGTCCCACATACAGTAAGATTGATAACACCATCACAAACGGAGATTTGTATAACTTGTGCACTTGGCTCATAAAACCTCCTTGTTTGAATAGTTTATGGGCTCAGGAACCCACGCCTTTATAATCAAAAGCTAGTGTCCTGGAACCAAAGTTCGCTGTATAAATTCGTCGTCATTTCGCCCGAAAATTTCCCCTTCCCCTCTTTGCCAAAGAGGGGTTGAGATGCCAGAGAGAAAATTCCCCCTTTGAAAAAGGGGGAATTGAATTCGATTCGAGTCGCAACCATCTTTTGCATTTTTTCAACGAACTTCAGGCACACTACACTAGGCAAGAATTTCATTCCTAAGTGCTCACACGGCAGAGGCATGTTCGCTTCTTCCGGGTCTATATCTCGTATCCGCTCCGCCGAACGCGAGTGGCTGCAGGCTGCACTTGACTCAACAGCAACGATACAGTTTGTCTTGAGAATATGGGTGTGCCTCAACCTTCATTGTTCCCACCCATCGCCGCGAACCGCTCCACTGGCATTCCTTGTGACTCCTGGCTGGAATAGCTACCCGATACCGGCGTCTTTGCCCCGTGAGCGTAGCGCTGCAATTTTATTCGACACCACTCACGTCATGCCGGCAGGGCCAGACATTCGCCCGAAGGCAACTCAACCCAGATGGGTTCTCCGCGGCGCACTTGAAAGGCATGTGGCTGATGCGTCTGCAGGACCACCCTGCCCACCTCAACCGTGCAATCAACGTACTCTCCAAGAAACATTGCGGTTGCGACTTTCCCTTCGACTACATTGTTTGCCTGAGGCGGTTTTTGCCGATGCAGAACGATGCTTTCCGGCCGGATCACCACCACAACATCGGCACCCACTGAGAGGCCAGCGAGCAACCCGGACAACAATTCGCCGGCTTCGGTCTTGATGGTGCCTTGGTTTTCCCCCATCTCTTGTGTCACCTGGCCCGATATCTGATTGGTCGAACCAATGAATTGGGCGACGAATTGCGTATTTGGGTGCATGTAAATCTCGCGCGGGGCCCCCTCCTGCACGATTACACCCGAACTCATGACCGCGATGGTGTTGGACATCGACAGGGCTTCGATCTGATCGTGGGTCACATAGAGAGTTGTGATGCGAAGGCGTCGCTGCAGCTCGCGCAGCTCAACCCGCATGCGTTCGCGAAGTTTCGCATCCAGGTTGCTGAGCGGTTCATCAAGCAGCAGAACCTGTGGCTGCCGCACAAGCGCCCGCGCCAATGCAAGCCGCTGCTGCTGCCCGCCGGAAAGCTGGGTTGCCATCCGGTCTTCCAGGCCACCCATTTCAACTTGTTCCAGGGCCTCTCGGACACGTTTGCGGATCTCATCGTTGCTGATTCGTTCTTTCGATACACGGAGGGGAAAGGCAACGTTTTCAAGCACCGTCAAGTGAGGCCAGATCGCGTAGCTCTGAAAAACCATTCCGATGGCTCTTCTGTAAGGCGGGACGAAGGCGCCGCTGGTGTTTGAAAACACCGTCGTGCCGGACACGTTAATCTCGCCTTCGTCGGGCTTCTCAAGCCCCGCGATGCAGCGCAGCGTTGTCGTCTTCCCGCACCCGGACGGCCCGAGCAAGGTATAGAAGCGCCCTTCCTCGACTTTGAACGATACATGATCTACCGCATTGACTTGCCCGCCGCTGCCGTCGGCGAACGTTTTAACCAGCCCTGTGACCTCAATCACCGCTCAATCCCACCCTCTTCTTTAAGATTAAGTCTGAATACCGAATCGACCCGACACCTTGTAAAACACGGCGACGATTGCGAAAAGAACCGCGATCATGCAGATACCTATCGCCGCGACCACGGTTACCTGTCCCTGCTCGAACATCGTGAATAACAAGATGGAAAGCACGCGGCTCTCTCCGGTAGCGAGCAGAACCGAAGTCGAAAACTCCCGGAAGGATACGATGCAGATATATATCCAGCCGGCAGCAAATCCGGGCCTTAAAAGCGGGAGAGTAACGCGCTTGAAGGTCTCCCACCACGACGCGCCGGAAGTGGCCGCCGCCTCTTCCAATTCACTGTGGATTTGTAGAATCGAGCCGGAGGCCGTGCGCATGCCGTAGGGAATGTAGCGCGTTACATAAGCGATCAGCAATACCCATATGGTGCCGTAAATAGGAATCGGGAAGGCAACGTACAATAAGATCAACGCCATGCCGAGCACGATCCCCGGAACGGTAATGGGAACGAAGGCCAGGAAGTCCAACAGCCATGCGCCGGGCAACCGGCTCTTATAAACGATCCAGGCCACGAGCGATGTCAGAATCATGGCTACCGTGGCGCTCAAAAGGGCCAGGATGACGCTGTTTTGCATGGCATCCCAAAAAGGCCTAAAGCCGAACAAATAACTGTAGTTTTCGAAGCTCAGTTTCTGCAGCGCATCCCAACTTGGCGTGGCAAAGAAAGGCAAGAAAGACGCCCACAGTAAAACCATGAAAGGCATCAAAACGACGAACAAAAAATACCACATCAAGAAACCGAACCCCAGCCAGCGCCACGCCCCAAGGTCGAACTGGCGCGGTCTGAACGCCTTGCCCGTCACGGTCTGAAACTTTTTTCCTTCTTTGGTTACACGAGAATAAAGCCACACACCTCCTGCGCTCAGGAGCAGCAAGCCGATGGCCAATGCGGCCCCCCGCCCGTAGTCGGGGGGATATTCATTAAAGGCCAGATAGATTTCGCTCGTGTAAACATAAATTCGTGCGGGAATACCAACTAAGGCCGGTGTTTCAAAGGATTCCAGTGTTCTAACAAAGAGGATGAGCACCACCGACGCCGAAGTCGGCAGCAGCAACC
>JBFJNS010000080.1:0-9576 GCA_041618055.1 Binatia bacterium | reverse complement strand
CCTGGCGCGTCATAACGGGGACCTTAAAGAGGTCGCCAAAGAGCTCAACGTCAGCCGCTCAATGGTATATTACCTGCTCAATAAGTACGGTCTGCGGGGACAACCCCGCTCCATACATTGAGTGTCTTGATAGAAAAATCTCCCCTGACCCCTCCCTTCGACCGCGCTCAGGGCATGCTTTTTCAAAGAGGGGAATAACAAATCTCCCCTAACCCCTCTTTTTCAAAGAGGGGAAAAATTTAAGAGGAGAAGTTGGAAAAAGAAACTGAATCTCCTCCCCCTTTAAAAAAGGGGGATCAAGGGGGATTTTGTTGAAGCGCGCTGTCCCCTGATGTTTTTGTGTTAAAGAGGGAAACTGAGTTCCCTAAGCCCGCCTTTCGACCGCGCTCAGGGCATGCTTTTTCAAAGAGGGGAAACGAACAAATCTCCCCTTGCCCCTCTTTGTTAAAGAGGGGAATAAGAAAACAGAGGACAGTTGAAGAACGCCGTCGAATCTCCCCCTTTAGCAAAGGGGGATCAAGGGGGATTTTCTATCTTGCTGCAAATTGTCGTGTGGCTCCCACGAATAAGAGACACGAACCGTGGCGCGCTTGGGAAGGTCTTGTCAGACGACGCCTGCGGAGAGGTGCTACGGCGATAGGTCTTTAACCGCTAAATGCAAATAAAAACCGGCAAGGGTCTATCGGGGAACGCCGCTCCGCTGCCAGAGCGTGACGTGTTTGTTGCTCCCCCGCATCATTGTCAACGCTTCCCCATAACGGTGTAGTAAAAACAATGACAGAGAGTAAGCCGGAATTGCTGCACCAAATTCATCATTTTTGGGCTAGCTTTCTCGTTTCGGAATTTAATAGAAAAAAAAGTTACGCAAACTGTTGCTCTGTAACCTCTAATTCAATTCTAATAAATTTTCGGTGAGGCAGGCGAGCATGGCAACTGTGGTGTCTCTAAGAGGGCGAGAGTGGACTTGAATCACGAAACTCAGCCGACGGTGCTCATCATAGACGGGCAGCGCGAAGATCTGCAATTAATGCAGTGGGTCTTCAGAGATGAATTCAATGTTGTTGGCGCCGAATCCATAGACTCAGCGTTGCCCCTCATCCAATCGGACAGCCCTGCCGTCGTCGTCCTAGACGTCGAGCATGTAGGATCTTCATTGGGCTCGCAGGAGAGCCTCGAATCTCTAATTCAGGTGCTGGAGCAGGATTTGCGCTGCAAATTAATAGTGCTGGGTTCCAATGGCTGCAATCCCGATTTTGGGCAGGCGCTTGCTGACAAGACGTTCAACTATTTGTCCAAACCCGTCGATGTGCAGGTGCTCAGATACGTCATCTGGCAGGCATTCCGGGAAGCTGAGAAGGAGGAGCAAGAGACAATCGTACGCCTTCAGCCTGCACCGGGGTTTGAAAACTTCCTCGGCACCCATGAGGCGATGGGGCGAGTCTTTGATTCGATCCGCAAGGTGGCGCCCGCCGAGGTGCCGGTTCTCATCACCGGCGAGAGCGGTACGGGAAAAGAACTCGGCGCCCGAGCGATTCACAAGCTCAGCGGCAAGCGGCACGGGCCGTTTGTCGCCATTAATTGCGGCGCGATTCCGGAACAACTGCTGGAATCGGAACTCTTCGGGCACGAAAAAGGGTCCTTCACGGGCGCGTGGCGGCAAAGCAAGGGAAAGATCGAGTACGCAAATCGAGGGACCCTGTTTCTCGATGAGATCGGCGAGCTTCCGGTCAGCCTCCAGGTAAAGCTTCTTCGCTTTCTGGAGGACCACCAGATCGAGCGGGTCGGAGGCCGAAAGCTGATTGCTGTGGATACCCGGATTCTCGCGGCGACGAAAACGGATCTGCACAAGGCGATGGCCGAAGGCAAGTTTCGGGAGGATCTGTACTATCGGCTCAGCGTGTTCACCATCGACTTACCGCCGCTTCGGACTCGCAAGGCGGACATGCATTTAATTGCCCGGGTTTTTGTGAAGCGGGCGAGCGGGGAGATGAGAAAGCAGGTGGACGGTTTGAGCAAGGAAGCGATCGAGGCCATCGACCGCTATAGCTGGCCGGGCAACGTCAGGGAGCTACTCAACAAGATTCGCCGGGGTGTGATCATGGCTGAAGGGCCGTTACTTACGCCGCGCGATATTGAACTGCCTTATGACGAGGAAGCGGACATTGGCTCATTGGTTTCCTTCAAGGCCGCCCGTGATCGGTTTCAGGCCGAGCAGATAGTGAAAGCGCTATCGCTTTGCGACGGCAACATCAACAAAGTCGCCAAGGAGCTTGGGCTGAGCCGCCCGACGGTGTATTACTTTCTCAATAAGTACGGCCTGCAGGCGCATTTCAATCCGCCTCAAAGCAAGCTGCGGGTTGTATCGTAAATCATTCTTCGCATCCTTCGGTGTCCCCTCTTTGAAGTCCGTTTGAGAAATCACAGCTCTCGGTCATGTCTTTCAAGCTAAAGCCAAACGCTTAGACAGCGCTAAAGCTTTTCTCCGCTCCCTCATCGACGATTCCTTTCTTTTTGTGCTCGGCCTACTAAACATTCCGCCTAAATTTGTCCGCACTCAGGGAGTCTCTCCATTTGCGGAAGCGCGGGATACTTGCGAAACAAACAAGCTTGATTCTAAGGGTAACTTCTTGGTATGAGTCGACCCGGCTTACTATTCACTCTTGAAGACGGCTGGCATGAATATCACCAAGGACCGGCGTGGCCAAGCCATCTGCATCGTCCTTTCGGGCACGGGGACCGACGGTGCGTTCGGATTGGAAGCGATTGAAATAGCAGGCAATGGCGCTAGACCAGGCACTCGTATTGCCGGCGATGGTATTGGTCACGGCACGACATGTGACGTAAAGATGACGTGATGGCGACAAAGCCCAACAGCCGAGGAAGGCCGGTCAGAGCGCAAAAGACGCTGCGCGCGACGCGCACCAGCATCGCCGCCATGGCGAGAGAAGAAGTCCAGGCCCTTGTCCACGAGCTTCAGGTCCACCAAATGGAACTGGAAATCCAGAACGAAGAACTCCGCCGCGCACAATTGGAGCTGGTGGAATCGCGTGATCGTTATTCCATTCTGTTCGATTCCGCCCCCGTGGGATACATCACCGTGGACGCTGACAGTAGGATTCGCGAAGCCAACTTGACCGCGGGGAAGATGCTGGGTGTCGAGCGGCGAGAGCTTCTGAAAAGGAAGCTTTCAAGCTTTGTTGCCCGCGAGGCCCTGGACAACTGGCGCCTGCACCGCCAGGCGGCATTTGCCGGCGATACGCGCCACAGTTGCGAGCTGGCGATGCACAGTTTGGACGGCAGGCCGCTCGTCATGCGTTTGGAAAGCATGGCTTTCGGGAGTGGACCGGACCGCCGCTGCCACATCGCGCTTATTGACGTAACCGATCGTAACCAGGCCGAGGTTGCGCTGCGGCGGCTGACTCAATTCCCGGAAAAGAATCCCGGTCTCGTGCTGCAGATCGGCAAAAAGCATGACCTGCTATATGCCAATCCGGCGGCCCGAGCATGGTTGGCGGAAGAATGGACGTGGAAAGCAGGCGCCGCCCTGCCGAGGCCCCTCGCCGCGTTGGCTGCCGACGCGCACCAGTATGGCGTCAGCGTCCACGCGGAATTCATTGGTGCTTCCGGAAGCGTGTTCGCAGTTTTTGCGGCGTGCCCCCCAGGCGAGGACTACGTTAACGCTTACGGTTATGAAATTACAGAGCGAAAGAGGGCGGAGGAGGCCCTGCGCGAGAGCGAGGAACGGCTGCGATTGGCGGCCGAGGCGACGGGGTTTGGCACCTACGACTTCGACCCTCGCCGTTGCAAATCGGTTTGGTCGCCACAACTGTGTGCGCTCTTTGGCCTGCCGCTGATGAAAGAGGTGAGCGCCGAGTTGTTCACGAGCGTGGTGCATCCGAAGGACCGTGCGAAGTTTACCCGTCGTGTCGAGCAGGCGCTCGACCCCGCCGGGCAGACCCGGCACGAGTTCGAGTATCGCATCGTTCGTCCCGACGGCGAACTACGGTGGGTGCATGACACGGGGCGCAGCTTATACGAGGGCGAGGGCGTCGAGCGGCGGGTGGTTCGCGTAGTTGGCACCGTTCAGGACGTCACCGAACGCAAGCAGGTCGAGCAGGCGCTCCGCCAGAGCGAGGAGCGGCTGCAACACGCTCTCGCCGCCGGGGCCATGGGGACGTGGGAGCGAGATTTTCGCACCGGTGAGATTAAATGGGACAAAGGTACATACAAAATGTATGGTATCGAAGCTGGCACGAAGATCGATATTGATTTTTTTCACGCGCACGTCCACCGTGAAGATTTGCCGGTGATGCTGGCCGCCATCGAGGACTCGGCCTCTCGCGGAAACGAATATCGAAGCGAATTTCGCTTTCTACGGCCCGATGGCAACACGATCTGGATACAGGCGCGAGGCGGGCTGCGCCGCGACGAATTCGGATCGGCCACGCATATCGCGGGTGTTAACTTCGAGGTCACGGAGCGCAAGCGGGCAGAGGAGGCCCTGCGCGCTAGCGAGGAGCTTTACCGGGCTACTTTCGAAAATGCCGCTGTGGGAATCGCGCATGTGGTGCCGGACGGCCGGTTCCTTGGAGTCAATGACAAGCTTTGCCAAATTCTCGGCTATCGCCGCGAGCAATTGTTAACCAAGGCTTTGCAGGATCTCACCCATCCGGACGATGTCGAAGGCAATCTAACCTTGTTGAAGCGGGCGCTGGCTGGGGAGATTGAAACTTATACTATGGAAAAACGTTATATCCGAAACGACGGTTCAACTGTTTGGACGAATCTTACGACGTCGCTCATCCGCGAGCCGCGGACGAGGGCGCCGCTTTATTTCATTTCGATAGTCGAAGATATCACCCAGCGCAAACGCGCCGAGGATCAACTCCGTCACCTTACTGAACAGTTGGAGCAACGGGTGCTGGCGAGGACCGTGGAGTTGAAAAGCACGCAAGACCAACTTCGCGCCCTGACCAGCCGTCTCCATGATCTGCAGGAAGATGAGCGTGCTCAATTGGCGCGCGACCTTCACGATGAGTTCGGCGCCGCGTTGACGGCGCTCAAAGTCGATCTTTACTCGATCATGGAGCAGTTGCCTAGAAAAACTATTGCTCTGAAACAAAAAGCCGGAGCCATGTCGGCGCTTATCGACAACACTGTGGATTCACTGAGGCGAACCGCTGCGCTGCTCAGGCCGAGACTGTTGGATGATTTTGGCCTGGTGGCGGCCATCGAGTGGCAAACCCAAGAATTTGAGCGGCGGACGGGAGTTCGTTGCCAGACTACCTTGCCCGAGGGATTCAGTTTGGATCGACAACGTTCCACGGTTTTTTATCGCATCTTGCAGGAAGGTCTGACCAATGTGCTCCGTCATGCGAAGGCAACGGAGGTCGTCGTTCGTTTGTGGGAGGACAGCGGCAAGGTGCTGCTTGAGATCAAGGACGATGGTATAGGAATCAACCCCGAGGCCATCTCCAATCGCAAATCCTTCGGGCTTATCGGCATGAGGGAACGGGCTTACGCTTTTGGCGGCGAGGTCAGCGTGGAGCGCAGCTGGCGTGGAGGCACGGTTGTCACGGTTGAAATTCCCCGCAATAAAAGAGTATAGCCTAATCCAATTACATAAATTGTCACCGCGGGGAGCCCTCTGTATGTGAGCGCCTCTGTTCTATGGTTCGAGGTTCTGTGTTCGAAGTGGCGCCTTCGATTCGGTTAAAGGTTTTGCCGTAAGGGTTCCAAGCATGGATGCGGGGACGTTGAACTTTGAGCGTTCAACGGACTGAGAGCATGGCCAAAATTCTGATTGTCGAAGACCACCCAATCTTCCGCCGCGGACTGAAGGAGATCCTCACCGGCTGTCAGCGGTTTACAGTGGGAGAGGCTGAAGACGCCGTTAAGGCTACACAGCTCCTGGGCCAAGAGCGTTGGGATGCATTGATACTCGACATCAGCTTACCTGGGAAAAGCGGCCTGGAGCTAATGAAGGAAGTAAAGATTAGTTATCCCACCCTTCCGGTGCTCGTGCTGAGCGTTCAAGCGGAAGATCAATACGCACTCCGCATGCTCAAGGCTGGCGCTGCCGGCTATCTCACCAAGGATCGCACCCCGCAGGAGTTGCTCACTGCTTTGACTAGAGTGCTGCAGGGGAAAAAGTACTTGAGCGAGTCCCTTGCCGAGCGAGTGCTCGAGCAATTAGGAAGTGAAGCCGACAAACCGGCGCACGAACTTCTCTCGGACCGGGAATTCGAGGTGCTAAGGTTGATCACGCAAGGAACGGCGCCGAGAGATATAAGCCGCAAGCTCCACGTCAGCCCGCGCACGGTGAGCACTTATCGCGCCCGATTGCTGCAGAAGCTGAATCTCAGAAGCAACGCGCAGCTTGTCCAATACGCCATCGCCAACAAACTGTTTGAAACGTAGCCGCTGAGAAAGTCAGCCACAAATGACACAACGCGGCTACGCCGCAACCAAAGCAGTGTTTCACCGCAGAGACGCGGAGTTCGCAGAGTTCGGAATATTTCCTTGATTCAAAACTCCTTGCTCCGTGTTTTCAGTGCCTCTGCGGTGAATTTTCTTTCTGATTGATATCTCAAGTCTGGCCATCGGAAAATTCACGCAAGCTGCGAAAACTTTTAAATGGTTCTTCCGGGTGTCCTATGAAAGAATATTCACCACGGAGACACAGAGTTCGCAGAGTTGGGAGTAATTTTTGGGCGCTTCGGATCTAATTCTCCGCAGCTTACTGAGCAAGAAGTATTTCCTTTCCGAAGTCCGTCATTCCCGGATACTTTCAACGGGAATCCCGGCCTGTCTGCCGTTGCGAGCGTGGCGACAGGCAGGCGAAACGCGGACTGGACCCCCGATGAAGACATTCGGGTGTGACGCCTTAATGTTCTTGGACACGCCGCTAAAGAATCCTTAACTCTGCGTCCTCCGCGTCTCTGCGGTGCAAGCTCGGAGACCTTAAAAGCAAAGTAGCGCTGGCCCGGTTAGCCACAGGAAAGCCAGAAGAACCTTTGAAGTATAATAGTACAGAGAATTGAGCGGGCACGAACCGCGCAAGATAATACCTCGTCCGTTCTATGCCTTTTGGCTCTACCCCGAAAAGGTCTTCGGTTTAAAACACCTTCAACGATTGGGACGTTTGGGGCCGCTGAAGCGCGCGTAGCGCGCTGTCCCGCATCTATGTTGTCAACGCCTCGCCGCTCTCCTGTAGTAAGAATAGCGACAGTCGGTGGGCCTGAATTGCTACACCAAAATCATCACTTTCTGGCTAGCTTTCGCCCTGTGAAATTTCGTACACGATAAACTCCCGAGAAAAGGCCCGGCGTGTCTCAAGGGCGTCTTCGGATTCAACAAGGATTGGTACGCACGGAAACCACTATGGAAACAGCAAAATTCCGCGGCACTCCGCTACAGGCTCCGGCTACAGTTGAGCAAGCCGAAACCCGAGAAACGCCGACGATGACCGTTTCGACAGCCGCCCTTCGGGTAGGTCTCGCGCACCTTATCCACGAGATCAACACCCCGCTCCAGCTTGTGTACGGCGCCGCGAGGCTTATGGAACTTCACATGCCCAATGCCAGCGGCCGCGGAGACCCCTTCATAGACAAGGTGTTCCGGGAACTGAAGGGCGGAATCGATGAATTGATCTCACTGGTCAGCTCGTTACGGTTCCAGCTCGAAAGCCTCTGGCAAATCAACCCTTCGTTCGAGTCGTTAGACCTGAGGCCGCTCCTCGAAGATGTGCTCCAGAGCGAAGCCATGCGCTTTGAGGC
The DNA here is from genome assembly GCA_041618055.1 of Binatia bacterium. Taxonomy (GTDB): domain Bacteria; phylum Desulfobacterota; class Binatia; order UBA9968; family UBA9968; genus JBFJNS01. Next base: position 1,798 of record JBFJNS010000080.1, on the reverse strand, counting down.
CGGCGGAATTCGTGTTTCAAACGAAATAGTTTCCAACCTGGGGCCGATCCAGGGAAACAAAGAACTGCTCGAACATGTTTTTCGCAATCTTTTCAAGAATGCCCTGGATGCGATGCCGAAAGGGGGAGTCTTGAGCGTCAAGGCCAGCGCTCGTCAACGCTCGGTGTATTTCGAAATCTCCGATACTGGCGTGGGGATCTCGCCCGGCTTGGATGTTTTTCAACCCTTTGCCACATCGAAGCCCGGTGGACTCGGTCTCGGTTTGACGATTACGCGCCACATCGTGGAAGCCCATGGTGGCACAATTACCTGTCAGAGCCAGCCAGGGAAAGGAGCGACGTTTTCTCTGAGTTTCCCCAGCCAGGATGAAGCGAACCAAATGACGGTTGCGCGCAATCCGGTGACATATGAGCGCCCCGAAGAATTGTATGGGTGTCTCTGTCATGCGCCGCGCAAGTGATCTTTTTCAAGCGATGCAAAACGGTTAAATCGGAGGCGCCCGAACATGAAGTCTTGTGAGCATGCGCGCGCCATAGGATAAGACCGGATACCCCCTGCGTCTCTGCTACCGTACGGAAATCAAAACCAGCCGTTAAGGAGAGAACATGAGCAGCAAAATATACGCTGGTGGATTGCCTTATGCGACCACTGAAGCACAACTTCAAGAACTATTTTCAGCCTATGGCACGGTGTCATCAGCTCGCGTGATTATCGATAAATTAACAGGGCGTTCTCGCGGCTTCGGGTTTGTCGAAATGGCAAGCGCGGAAGAGGCGCAAAGAGCGATTCAAGCGCTGAACGGCACGAATTTGGACGGCCGAAATCTGACGGTGAACGAAGCGCGATCGCAGGAGAGCCGGTCGGGCGGGGTAGGGAACCGCAGCGGCGGTCGTGCCCGCTGGTAGCCCGAGGTGTAGCGCTGGAAAGTTGGAGCATAAAATGCGAAGTACAAGCATAGACGAATCGTTGCTGATGATTGAACACTGTTCTTCGGTGCTGCCGAGATCCCCGCGCATTTGTGTTTGTCCGCCGATATTTATCAACGCTTCGTTTCAACGATGTAGTAAAAACAATGACAGAAAGTACGCCGGAATTACTGCACCAAAATCATCATTTTTAGGCTAGCTTTCTCGTTTCAAACCCTCCTAGAAAACAAAGTCAGGCAAAATGTTTCTGTGTAACTTCTGATTCATTTTGCATGGATTTTCAGCGACGCAGGCGAGCATGGCAACTGTGGTGTCTCTAAGAGGGCGAGAGTGGACTTGAATCACGAAACTCAGCCGACGGTGCTCATCATCGACGCGCAGCGCGAAGATGTGCAATTGATGCACTGGGTTCTGAGGGACGAGTTCAATGTCGTGGGCGCCGAATCCGTAAAATCAGCGTTGCCCCTCCTTCAATCGTGCAGCCCTGCCGTTGTTGTCCTCGACATCGAGCGTTTTGGATCTTCATCGGAGTCGCAGAAGAGCCTCGAACCTCTAATCCAGGTGCTGGAGCATGATTGGCGCTGCAGATTAATAGTGTTGGGTTCCAATGGGGGCAATTCCGATCTTTCGCAGCCGCTGGCTGAGAAGACGTTCGGCTACTTCTCAAAGCCCCTCAATTTCCAACTGCTGCGATCCGTCATCTCGCGGCATGCTGGTAAGGCGAGAAGGCGGAGCAAAAGATAATTTCACGTTCTTCGGCGCGTTCAGGGGTTCGAACACTTCCTCGGCGCGAATGAGGCTATGGGGTGGGACTCTTTTTTTGGACGAGGTGGGCGAGCTATCGCTTGGGCTTCAGGTCAAGCTGCTTCGGT
>JBFJNS010000079.1:0-9678 GCA_041618055.1 Binatia bacterium | reverse complement strand
TGTTGCGGGCCCAGATTGCGATGATCCTGTTCGCCGCCGCCTACCTCGCCGAGGTCGTGCGCGGAGGCCTGCAGGCGCTGGCTCAAGGGCAGGAGGATGCAGCCCGGGCTCTCGGACTGTCCTACTGGCAACGAACGCTGCTGGTCATTCTCCCGCAGGCGCTGAGAATTGCGATTCCGCCCCTGGTCAACACGTTCATCGGCTTCTTCAAGGACACCTCGCTGGTCGTCATCATCGGGCTTTTTGACCTGCTCACGACCATCAAGGTCTCCCTCAGCGAGCCTGCCTGGACGGGATTTGGCGTCGAAGCCTATTTGTTCGCCGCACTCGTCTACTTTTTCTTTTGCTACTCCATGTCGCGCTACAGCCAGAAGCTCGAGCGCGATCTTGCGCCCAGCGGGAAAGCTAGACTGCTGAGAGAAAATTGAAATGGACAACCGGACAAACAGCGCGCCCGAAACGCCGATGATCGAGATGCGCGGCGTCAACAAGTGGTTTGGTCATTTCCATGTTCTCAAGAATATTGACCTTGCGGTCGCCAAAGGCGAAAAAATCGTCATCTGCGGGCCTTCCGGGTCAGGTAAGTCCACCTTGGTGCGCCTTATTAACCATCTCGAAACGCATCAATCCGGCCGGATCATCGTTGACGGCATCGAACTCACGGACAATCTCAAGTCCATAGACGCGATCCGCCGCGAAGTGGGAATGGTTTTCCAGCAATTCAATTTATTTCCCCATCTCACCGTCCTGGAGAACGTAACGCTCGCGCCTGTCTGGGTGCGTCGCTCGCGCAACAACGAGGCCGAGGCCCTCGCCATGCAGCTCTTGGAACGGGTGCAAATCGCGGAGCAGGCGGACAAATACCCCGCACAGCTTTCCGGCGGCCAGCAGCAGCGCGTCGCCATCGCTCGCGCCCTGGCGATGCAACCGCGCATCATGCTGTTCGACGAACCGACGTCAGCGCTCGACCCCGAGATGATCAAGGAAGTGCTCGACGTCATGATCGAACTCGCCGACGATGGGATGACAATGCTCGTCATCACCCACGAGATGGGCTTTGCCCGCAGGGTGGCCGACCGGGTCGTTTTCATGGACGAGGGTGAAATTGTGGAGGCAGGGACGCCGGAAAAATTTTTCGCTTCCCCGACTACGGAACGGGCTCGGCTCTTCCTGAGCCGCATCCTGGGTCATTAGCGGGCTTCAATGCTTTTAAGGACGCGCGTGTTTTGTGTCTTCGCGCCCACGGTTCTAATGAAATGGAGGCAGTACTCTGAATGACAACCTCTGCACACTTGGAATTCCTGAAAGTTCTAGCCTGCATGGCGTGGGCCGATGGAGAGTTCACCAATTCGGAGCTGAACTTCATCAAGCAGTTTGCCCGGCAATTCAATCTCGGAGCCGATGAGTGGCTGCAACTGGAAATGTACATGGATGAGAAGGTCAGTGAAGAAGAAGCGAGGCGGGTGATCCGGCGCTTTTTATCGCATCGGCGCAGGCCGGGAGAGCGCCGCAGACTGAAAACCACCGTGGAGCTGCTTCTCAAGAGCGATGAATCGCTATCGGACAGCGAGCGGGAATGGCTGGGGGACCTCGAGCAGGCCGTCGCCGAGACCTCGCGGGCATCCTTTTTCTTGGACGGCCTGAGGAGCCTTCTCCGCGTTGGCGCGGCGGGACGAGACGCCTCAGCCCGCGGGCGCGACACCGAGTTTCACGACTTCATTCACAACCGCGTTCTCTTCAAGTTGCGTCGCCGTCTCGGGTCGAAGCGGCTCGAACAGATGGGGAAGCCTGAGACGCTCAAGAAACTAACTCTATCGGCGGCTTTCTTGGCCCATGTGGGCTATGTCAACGACGAGTTTCTGCCGCAGGAGGAAGAGTACATTCGCCGTGTGCTCCGCAAAGTATGGGGCCTAACTGCCCCAGTGGCGGAGGCGATTACGGCCATAGCTGCGGAGACTGCAACGAAGGGTTTGGACCTTTATCGCCTGATGGAGGAGGCCAAAGCCGCATTGAGTCTAAGGGAGCGGAGGTCTCTACTCCGGGGGTTATTTACTCTGGCCCGGGCTGAGGGAAAGATGTCCAACGAGGAAATCGAGGAAATTCGGAAAATCGCTTACGGTTTTGGCTTTTCGCACCGAGATTTTATTAACGCCAAACTGAAGGTTTTGGGAAAGGGTTAATTTCGACGTTTGCGTTTTGCAGTAAATAGGGGAAAGAAAAATTGAGTTAAGCGCTGCCGGGGCGTATCATGCACCTAATTTAACAGCGAACATCGAAGGAAACTTTGTTTATGAACTATAAAGCGAAAGCGTTTGGGTATTTGATTCCTTTGGCCATTGTCGACACCGTGATTCCAGTGCCCATTATCGGGCTCCTGCTCGTCTTCGTGATACTCGCCAGGCCACCGTGGTTTTTATCCCTCACGGACCAGATTTACGGGCGATAAAGACATTAAGAACCTCACGGACCGCATCGCAGCGGTGAATAGGCAAATAAAGCGATTTCACTCTCCTTATTCCAAACAAGCGTTCTTACCTGCCCCGGCATTGACGGCCTTAACTCGTAACGAATGAGTCACCGTCGAGGGATGCTACCGGACGGCCTCTACTTTGCCTGGGCTCGCGCGAGGCGCCAGGCAGAGTACCAAGACATAAAGTCAGCCCGCCCGCGGCTGCGCATCATCTCGTTGCTGAAGCGTTCGAGCCAGAAGGAAAGGGGTTTGAGGTTTTCCACGGAGTAGGGCTTGAATTCTGGCCAGCGGCGCGCGTGCTCTTCCGACCGGAAGAGATTCATGGCCGCTCACCTGTACGCCCGGCCTGGCCCCTGTACACCGATAGGCGTGATGGAGTAGCCCACGATGCCGTCGGGCTCGACCGTCAGGACCTGCTCGTCGCGCATCTCGATCACCATGGACTCGCCGCAGTCCAAACAAGGCGCATCCATCCGTATCACTTTTCCCGGGAAGAGCCAGCGCACGGCCAGCGCTTCAAACCCTCACTGGGCGAACCATTTCTGCTCCCCGTCGACTGAAATACGGTACTGGTTGGGCAGGTTGTTAAACGGCGCCACCGAGACGATTTGATCGGTTTCGGGATGCAAAAAAAATGAGTACCCCGTGGCCTCAAGTTCGTGAAAGAGGCGCCGTCCTTCTTCCACGGAGACACCGAGGGCAGCCGCCGTTTCCGTGTAATGCGGAGCGCGGCCGGTTTCAATGAAGGTGCGCATGATATGGTGAAAAGCCCTGTCCAGAATTGCTGCCTCAGCCATGGTCCGTCTTCCCTCCCAACTCACGATGATTTGACGCTCGCGAGAAAGTCTGCCGAGGTGGCTAGAGTTGCCAGGTGATCCATGATGTGGAGTGCGACCCTATGGGCCTCTTCTGAGAAAGCGGCGCAGCAATCCTCCAAAACGATGACTCGGTAATCTGCGTCGGCGGCGTGCCTCGCAGCCGCCTCCACGACAAACTCGGTGGCCACACCCATCAAGACGACCGTGTCGATATCACGGCTGCGCAACATGCTGTCGAGAGCCGTTCCGAAGAAGGGATTCATCCGCGGCTTTCGAATCACGGGCTCGTCGCCCACGGGTTTAACGTCATCGACGATCTGCAACAGCTCGTTTACATCCACACCCGGGGCTGACAGAATAGGAATCCTGATTTTTTGCAAGAACTTGTTTTTTGGCGAGAAAAACGCCGGTTGATAATCGATGGCAACGTGAATCACGAGGATTCCAGCCTTCCTCGCTCCCTCTAGAACACTTCTGGCCGCTTGTCCTACGCTGCGCTCCTTAAACATAGCGCTTCTTCTCACGGGCGCTTGCTGTATGTCCATGGAGAGTACCGCGGTCTTGGCCAAGTCAAGATTTAAATTCGTCATTCTGCCTCCTTCCTGTTCCTTATAGCACAACAGGTTAAACCCTCACACAGGCGGCGGGGTCAAAAAGAAAAACGCCTGGCTTCTCACTCATCTGGCGTGGGAATGGGCGTTGTGAGCGCGTACCCGAAGGCCGGCACCTCGCTCCTCTCTTTCGACCTGCTTTGAGGGCCTCACCCGCCGGGCGCTCGTCGTGGCCAATTTAGTGATAGAATTCGTTTGTCTTAAGTTTCTGACTTTTATAGTATTCGATCGTTCGGGCATCTCGATCTGATCGGCTCATTAAGGAGGTGAAATGAATCGATTCATTGGATTTTTCTTCTTCGCGGTCTTGTTCCTGCTCTTCTTTTTCGGCGAGATCATTTCCCTTTATACCGATTGGCTCTGGTTTCAAGAAGTTGGCTTTATCCGGGTTTTTACAACCATCCTGACCTACAAGCTCATGTTGGCCATCATTTTCGGGGCGCTTTTCGGGCTCTTGCTTTACGTCAACGTCAAGCTGGCGGCGCGAGCGACCGAAGATGTCGGCATCTCGGAGGAAGAGACTGCGATCGATTTACCCGGCCCCGAACTCGTCGATCCGGTGATTCAGCGTTGGCTCTTGCCAATCGCCATTTTGCTGGGTATTTTTGCCGCTGCCCAGGCCGGTGGCCACTGGAAATCGCTTCTGCTTTATTTGAATTGGGTTCCTTTTGGACTCGACGATCCTCTCTTTAGCCGAGACATTGGCTTCTATATTTTCCGTCTTCCGGCGCTCGTTGCCATTTATAACGGACTCAGCGTCATTCTGGGGCTTATTTTCTTAGCGACCGCCTTTACGTATCTCCTCTACCGGGAAGTCAAGTACACACCTCAAGCCCTATCCCTCACAAAACGGGCGCGAACACATCTTTTTATCTTCATTGCCGCCATCCTGATCGTCAAGGCAGCGGGTTACCAACTGGACACGTATGAACTGCTCTATTCACCAAGGGGCGCGGCTTTCGGAGCTAGCTATGCCGACGTCTACGCCTCTCTGCCCACGCTCCGCATTTTGACCGTGCTCGCTCTGGCGGCGGCTGGATTATCTCTTGTCCAGATCTTTCGACCCGGATTCAAATTTATTCTCGGCGGCCTAGTGGTCCTGCTTTTGGTTCATGTCGTGGGATTGAACTTCTACCCATCTTTGCTCCAGCGCTTTCGGGTAGTTCCAAATGAAGTTGTGGCAGAACGACTGTTTATTCAGCGTAACATAGAGTTCACGCGGAAAGCCTACGGTTTGGATAAAGTCGAGGCCGAGGATTTCCCCGCCGAAGAAAAACTTGCCGCCGCCGATCTCCGGCGTAACGACCCGACCATTAAGAATATCCGGCTCTGGGAGCACAAACCTCTCCTGGCGACCTTAGGCCAACTCCAAGAGATCCGGACCTATTACAAATTCGTCGATGTCGACAACGACCGCTATCACATCGACGGTACCTACCGCCAGGTGATGCTTTCGGCGCGCGAGCTGTCCTATGAGCATTTGCCCAGTCGCATCTGGATCAACGAGCATCTCACGTACACCCATGGCTACGGAGTGGTTTTTGGTCCCGTAAACCAGGTTACCCGTGAGGGCCTGCCGGAGTTCTTCATCCAGGACATACCCCCGGTTTCCAGCCAATCGCTCAAGGTCACCCGTCCGGAGATTTATTATGGAGAGCGGGCCAACGACTATGTTTTCGTGAAGACCAAAGCCCAAGAACTCGATTATCCGGCCGGAGATCAAAATGTATATACGACATACGAAGGGAAAGGCGGCGTTCCAGTACGGTCCTTTTGGCGCAAGCTCCTCTTTTCAGCCCGATATGGAACACTGCGAATCGCCCTTTCCAACGATATTACGAATGAAAGTCGCATCCTCTATTACCGGCAAATTCAAGAGCGGGTCAAAAAAATAGCGCCTTTCATCATTTTCGATCGCGATTCCTACCTCGTCATCGCCCAGGGAGGGCGTCTATTCTGGATCATCGACGGTTATATGACTTCGGACCGTTATCCATACTCCGAGCCAACAGGGCGCCTGGGGAATTACATCCGCAACTCGGTCAAAGCGGTCGTGGACGCGTATAACGGCACGGTAACCTTTTATCTAAGCGACCCGGAGGATCCCATCGTTTCGGCCTACGCCAAAATCTTCCCCGGCCTTTTTGAGCCCTTGGAAGCCATGCCGGAGGACTTGCGGGCTCACATCCGCTATCCCCAGGATTTTTTCGCCATCCAGGCACGCATGTACGCTACCTATCACATGCAAGATCCACAGGTTTTCTATAACAAGGAAGACTTGCTCAGTATTCCCCGCATGGAGGTCCAGACGCAAGAACCGGCGCTGGGGCCGGCATTGGGGCCGAGACGAGAGCAGGTTGTTGAGCGGGAGATCGATCCTTATTACACGATTATGCGCCTTCCGGGTGAGAAGAAAGAGGAGTTTGTTCTACTGCTTCCCTTCACGCCCAACCAAAAGGACAACATGCGGGCGTGGCTCGCGGCGCGAAGCGATCCACCCCATTACGGAAAGCTGATCGCCCTGGACTTTCCCAAGGCCAAACTGGTTTACGGACCGAAGCAGATCAATGCGCGCATCGATCAGGATGCATTCATTTCGCAACAACTAAGCCTCTGGGGCCAGAGGGGGTCGCAAGTAATCCGGGGAAGCCTTTTGGCCATCCCAATTGAACAATCCCTCCTCTACGTCCAGCCCCTGTACCTGGCAGCAGAAAAGGGGTCGCTTCCAGAACTCAAAAGGGTGATCACCGCCTTCGGCAATCAGATCGCGATGCGAGAAACTTTGGAACAGTCCCTTCAGGACCTGTTCGGCGCCAAAGCAATCCAGGAACTCCCTCAACCGGACAAAGTCGCCACGAGCACGGGAGACGGGAAAAGTTTGGCGAGCCGTGCTTTGGAACACTACCTAAAATCGAAGGAGTTGCTACGCCAGGAAAACTGGGCGGGCTACGGCCAGGAACTAAAGAAGTTGGAGGCGGTGCTTAGAGATTTGCAGAAGGGTGGCTGACGCAGATTTGTCTGTGTAGAGGATGAATGAGGTCTGAGTTCTCCGACCTCGGCAGTCTTCACTTACGGGAAAGACTGCGAAACAATTGCAGACATGGCAGTTAAGGCGCCAGTGTCTTTCAACCACCGGCGCGTTGTTCAGCGTCCTAGCCCGGTTTTCTCACAATCAGAGGAGACTTGATGACACCGTGTCGGTCGGGAGGGGAGTTCGGAAGAGCGAGGCAGGCTTTCGGGATCTCAAATTGCAAATCTCAAATGGCGGCGCGTCTGAAATCTGTGATTTGCGATTCCTCGCGAAGCGAGGACAGAGGCCCATTGCCTCGCTCTGAAGAGCTCGCCTCTCGATGGCTCCTCAACATGAGAAACTCGCGCTAGAGCGACTCCCACCTCAATAATAGGTTTTCTTTTTTCAAATTGATCAGCGGCGGCTTGACAGCACGCGGCGGTTTTTCGTAAACATCGCTCAAACCGTTGGCCCCCTGCGACGACGCCCTCGAAAAGGAGGAACACCGATGCATCCGTACCGGTACCGGTTTTCGCCGCTCGTCCCTTTGATCTTCGGCCTTGCGTTTCTCGTTGCCATCTCCGCCGACGCGCAACAACTCCCTCGCTCCGTGACCGTCGCCGCGAATCCTCCAGGGACAGTTTTTTATGCTCTGGCCAGCGGGCTTGCCAAGGTTACCAGCGAAGGCGCGCCCTTCCAGGTGGTCGTCCAGCCCTATTCCGGCACGAGTACTTTTCTCCCGCTGCTGAACGCAGGCGAAATTGATTTCGGCATCAACAACGCGGTGGACATGGCGCTTTCTTACCAGGGTCCCGAGCGGCTGAAGATCGGCGGTCGAAATCCCTTTCTCCACACTCCCAATGTGCGTCTGGTGATGCGCGGCTCGGTGCTGATTACTGCGCTCCTTGTCCGCCGGGATTCACCGATGAAAACAATCCATGATATCCGCGGCAAGAGATTAACCGGGGAATATCCGGCGCAACTTTCGAACTGGTACAACCTGTTCGGCTTTTTGTCTGGCGCCGGAATGACATGGGACGATGTCAAGATAGTTCCCGTGCCCGCCGTCAACGATGGAGTCGACGCCCTGGTTCAAGGACGCGCCGATGTGACTATGTCTGCGGTGAACGCCGCCAAGGTCAAAGAGGCCGATGCCGCGGTGGGAATCCGCCATATCTCCCTGGACTGTTCGCCACAAGGAGAAAAGCGGCTGCGTGCCGCGGTTCCAGGATATTATCCTTACTGGTTAAAGCGCGGACAGGCAACGGGAATCGTGGAAGATACTTGTGTCAACGCCTACGACATTTATTTGACCGGACACAAGGCGGCTCCCGACCAAGTGGTCGGCGCGGTTCTGAAAAATATATGGGACAACATCGACAAGCTCCCGCCGCTGCACCCGGCCTTTAAGGACTGGACCCGAGAGCGGGCGTCGAGTCCGGACGCGACGATTCCGTATCATCCGGCGGCAGTGCAGTTCTACAAGGAGCGCGGGGTCTGGCGCACGCCGATGGATGACGTGCAGCAAAAGCTTCTCAGCCTTAACCCGTGAGTGTCGAAACGTTCGGGGTTGGCATTTGCGCTTCTTTTTATGTCAAGAAGCGTTGGGGACTCCAGACTAGCCCCATCGCGCGGTAAATGTCAGGGCTATTCCGGCATGCGGAATTCAGCGCCGGCTTCGGCCAGCGCCCGTTTGAACTCCGCGCGCACCCAGGGATCCTCATGAGCGTAAGAGATACTCCGCCCGCCCTCCTCCAGGTCCGCGTTGTTCGAGACGATCTCGTCTCCCGGTTTCCCTTTGACCCACCAGTAGCCGCCGGCAATAGCGAGGATTCGTAAGGGGTCTTTACCAACACCGAAATGCTGATGGAACCAATTACCGCCCCCGGGAGCCGCGGTCACCATCCCCCCGGGCACGTAGTCTTGCCGTTTTACCAGGTGGCCCTTTCCTGCCTCCCACGGACGCGTTCCCAACTCCACCGGCCAGGTCAACGTGTAGCCTTTCCCCTTGAGACAGACGAGCACCGCGCCGGAGGCGTGGGAGTGAGCCTTTGAATAGCGCCCGCTCTGGTGCTCGGCAATGAACGGAAGCTGCTGGCCTCCGCCGCCGAAAAAATGGTTACCCGCCATAAACGGCTCAAACCATTTGTAGCCGGGGGAGCGGTGGTTATCCACCGGCAACTCACAGTTAACGATGTCGGGAATCAGGTTGGTGCGGAGAACCGCTCTCTGCGACAGGGGGTGGGGTTCGATTTCAGTTTTCGGCAAGAAATAATCGCGGCTGCCGTCGTAGCGATCGCTGAAATCGTAGGGATTCTCAAAGATGAAGCTGCGGCTGTTGACGATATTCATCAGCGCCGGCGCTCCGGTCGCCGCGAGTACCAGCACAGGGCTGGAGGCGGCGTTCACGAGCCGATGCCAGCAATTGACCGGAACCGAAAAAAGGCTCCCGGGCTGCCATTCGAAAGCCTGGCGGCGCGAGCCGTCCTCTTTCCACACCTCCGTCGATCCCCGGCCCTCCACCACATAGTAGATCTCTTCGTAGACATGGCGCTCCGGCTTGAGCTCTGCGCGCGGTGGGACCTCGACCACGTACATTCCCCACACGGCTTCCGTGCCGTCGAGCTGAATGTAGCTACCCCTGCCTCCAAGACGCGCCCAGGGTGAAAGCGAAACCTCGCGGACATCGTAGAGGCCGATCCCTCGTACGACCGGAATGCCTTCTTCTTCCATAAACCGCTCGTATGGAGTCGGCGGTCGCGTCCAGCT
>JBFJNS010000078.1:0-9729 GCA_041618055.1 Binatia bacterium | reverse complement strand
CGATCCCATAATTGAACGCTGACAAACGCTGAGAAGTGGATCGAGGAGACAAGGGTTGACTCTCTTGGCGTTGGTGCAGTTTCCCGAGGTGGCTAATGTTCAACTTCGCTCGTGCGACTCCGGTGTTAGTCGCCGTCTTTTTACTTTCTTTGGGTCATTCCAATTGCTCGGCCGGCGGGTTCATGGTGCCGCACCAGACGGCCCGCGGGGTGGGGCTTGCCAACGCGATAACGGCAAGCGTCAACGATGCCTCGGCCGTGTATTACAATCCGGCCGCGCTGAGCGAGGTTGACGGCAATAACCTCCTGCTCAGCGGCAATTACATAAACGTTGTTAATGGCGTCGAGAACAGCGGCCGGAAGGCCGTCAACAAACACGACGACAATTTCCTTGCTTCTCTTTTCGCTAACTACCATATTCCCGGAACTGACTTTACATTGGGCATCGGGACGTATACCCCTTTTGGGCTAGCCACAACCTACGACCGAGATTTCACCCGCTTTGCCGCCGAGCATTCCGAGCTGAAAACGATTTATGTGACCCCCGCCCTCTCATGGCGTCTATTTGATCATCTCTCAATCGGCGGCGGCATGAGTTTCGTCCACGCTTCTGGACTTTTTGCCCGCGGACTTTGCTTTGACCGTCTCTCTGGCTGCGTGGGCCCCGGCGGCAATCTCGAAGCGCGATTGAGATTGACCGATAGCGCGAATACCTTAGCATACAATTTGGGCCTCCTCGCTAAGCCCACGGAAGGCCTGAAGTTTGGCTTTAGCTACAGGTCGCGGGCAGATCTTCGTTTCGACAGCGCACGCGTCAAATTAGGCGGGGCGCTGGCGCCTTCGGCTGTGAGGGCGGATGTTCGCCCCCTTCCTCTTCCTCCGGTGATCAACGCCGGGCTATTCTGGCAGATAACTCCAAGGTTGGGCGCCGAGCTGGTTTACGAACATACGCGCTGGAGCGAATTTAAAACTTTCTCGGCAACTTTTTCACCGACACCGCTTCTCTCGGGCGTGGTTCCGGTTCCCTCGTTTAGTTTGCCCGAAAAATGGAAAGACACGAGCGTCTTCCGGCTCGGCGGTTACTACACGCTTAACAGAGTGTGGGAGTTACGGGCGGGAATGACTTTGGATGAAACGCCGATTCCGAGTCGAACCCTCAACCCGGCGATTCCGGGCGCCGACTTGCTGACCCTGAACGGCGGCCTCGGTTACAAGGGGCGGAGACTCGCGATCGACATCGGTTATATGGCCGTTTTTTACAAAAAGAGAAAGGTCACGAATAACGAATTGGAGGGGCTTCCGGCGACGAAAATCCCATTTCTAGGAGCTCGTGGTAAAGACAAATATGAGACGTTTCACAATTTTGTTGCTCTCTCTGTGAATTATCGCTTCTAAATCCAGGCCACCAGACCTCGAAGATCGCATCGCCGAGGCTTTCTTGACTGTGCTCAGGATTAGACTCCGGGCGTGGAGAAAACCTTGCGTCTTCCGCTCCTCGGTCGTCGGTCCTCCGTCCCCGGTCACTACGCTAGTTCTTCTTCCCCGCCTTCTCGATCTTTGCCCATGTGTCCCGCAACGTGACCGTGCGATTGAAGACGAGAGATCCTGGCGCTGAGTCGATTGGATCGACGCAGAAGTACCCCAACCTCTCGAACTGATAACGCGCGCCGCCCTGCGCGCCTGCCAGACAAGGCTCGACGCGGCAGGCGGTGAGCCGCTCCAGCGATTTTGGGTTGATATTGGTCATCCAGTCGGATCCATCCGGAGCGTCGTCCGGGTCTTCTTTCGTGAAGAGGTGATCGTATAGCCGAACCTCGGCGGGCAGGGCGTGAGGCTCGGAGACCCAATGTATTGTGGCTTTCACTTTGCGTTTGCTTTGCGAGGAGCCGCTCTTGGTCTCCGGGTCGTACGTGCAGCGCAGTTCGCTGACCTGGCCCGTAGCGGGATCCTTCACGACGCCGACGCATTTGATAATATAGGCATAGCGCAACCTCACCTCGCGGCCCGGCGAAAGGCGAAAAAATCCTTTGGGCGGTTCTTCTCGAAAATCGTCTTGCTCGATATAGAGAACCCGAGAAAACGGAACCTTGCGTATTCCCATGCCCGCGTCTTCAGGGTTGTTCACCGCTTCGAGTTCCTCCACATGGTGTTCGGGGTAATTTTCGAGCACGACCCGCAGAGGGCGCAAAACCGCCATGACCCGCGGTGCGCGTTTGTTCAGATCTTCGCGCAGACAGTGTTCCAGCATGGCGATATCGACGACGCTGTTCCGTTTGGCCACGCCAATGCGCTCGCAGAAGACGCGAATCGCTTCCGGCGTATAACCGCGGCGCCGGTATCCGGCAAGCGTCGGCATCCTGGGGTCATCCCATCCGCTAACATGTTTCTGCTGGACCAGTTGGAGAAGCTTCCTTTTGCTCAGCGCCGTGTAGGTCAAGTTGAGGCGCGCAAACTCGATTTGCTGCGGATGATGGATGCCCAGCTGCTGGATAAACCAGTCGTAAAGCGGCCGGTGATCTTCGAATTCCAGCGTGCAGATGGAGTGCGTAATTCTCTCGATGGAATCGCACTGGCCGTGGGCGAAGTCGTAGGTCGGGTAGATACACCATCGGCCGCCGGTGCGGTGGTGTGAAGCCTTGAGGATGCGGTACATGACCGGATCGCGCAGGTTGAGGTTTGGCGAGGCCATGTCGATTTTAGCTCTCAGGGTGCGCGAACCGTCCTGGACTTCACCCGCACGCATGCGTTGGAACAAGTCGAGATTCTCATCGACGGAACGATCCCGATAGGGGCTGTTCCTACCCGGCTCGGTCAACGTTCCGCGATAGGCGCGCATCTCATCAGCGTCGAGATCGCAGACATAAGCCTTGCCGGCTTTGATGAGCTGTAGGGCAAACTCATAAAGGCGCTCGAAGTAATCCGACGCGTAGTACGCCCTGTCGCCCCAATCGAATCCGAGCCAGCGCACGTCCGCTTTGATCGATTCGACATACTCGACGTCTTCTTTACTTGGATTGGTATCGTCGAAGCGCAGGTTGCAGAGCCCGCCAAACTCAGCAGCCAGGCCGAAGTTCAGACAGATCGATTTCGCGTGGCCAATATGCAGATACCCATTCGGCTCCGGGGGAAAGCGAGTATGGACTCTGCCGTTGTTCTTGCTCTCCCTTATGTCCTCGCTAACTATGGTGCGGATAAAGTGAGATGGCGCGGCCTCTGATGGCTCGGACCGGGAATGGCTCATCTCATCTGCCGGCGGCTTGTCCACGAATTAAACCTCTCCCCTGTTCATGCCCAATCATTCCCTTCGTTTTTGCTTCCTCGAGATCGACTATGAAAGAGTATTCATGCGCGCAGACCCAGGGCAAGCCAGGACCAGAATAGCTAGCCATACTTCAACGCAGAGGCAAAGCGTTCACAGAGGTCGAAACATTTTTTGAGCAGGACACTCTACGTCGCGCCCTTAGCGCCTCGGCGGTGAGCCAGATCGAAACCTAGGCCTTGGTTTTTAATTACCACTGTTTCCTGCTCATGGAAAGCTCCCGTTGACGCTCTTAAGACTCCCTGTTAGTTTAAACGGATGTCAACTGTTCGGACCCGTTTTGCTCCCAGCCCCACCGGCTATCTGCATATCGGCGGGGCGCGTACGGCCCTCTTCAACTACCTTTTTGCCCGCCATCATGGCGGCCAGTTCATACTTCGGATCGAGGATACCGACCGGGAACGATCGACGCCTGAGGCCATCCAGGCGATCTTGGACGCGCTGACCTGGCTTGAACTCGACTGGGACGAAGGGCCTTTCTACCAGACCGAGCGGTATCCGCTCTATAAGGAAACCGTCCAGAAATTCATCAAGGAAGGTAAGGCTTATCCCTGCACCTGCTCGCCTCAAGAACTGGATGCCAAGCGGCAGCAGGCTCAGAAAGAGAAACGCAAGCCCGCGTACGACGGGACTTGTCGCCCCCCGGAGGGGACAGTTGTCCTGCCGCCTGAGGACAAACCTTTTACCATTCGTTTTCGCTCTCCACGAAGCGGGTTAACGACCGTGCCGGATGCGGTCAAAGGCGATGTCGTGTTCGACAATCGCGAACTGGACGACCTTATCATCGCGCGCTCGGACGGCACTCCCACGTATAACTTCTGCGTGGTCGTCGACGATGTCGATATGCGTATCACCCATATCATTCGCGGGGACGACCACCTATCCAATACGCCGCGCCAGCTTCAACTCTACGATGCTCTTGGGGTTGCGCCGCCGCAGTTCGCCCATGTGCCGCTGATACTCGGCACGGATAAGGCGCGCTTGAGCAAGCGGCATGGGGCCACCTCCGTGACCGCGTACAAGGAAATGGGTTATTTCCCGGAGGCCGTCGTCAATTACCTGGTTCGTCTCGGCTGGTCTCACGGCGACCAGGAGATTTTTTCCCGCACCGAGTTGATCGAAATGTTCTCGCTCGAGTCTGTGGGAAAATCAGCGGGCGTTTTCAATCCGGAGAAATTTCTCTGGGTCAACTTCCACTACCTCAAGTCGAGCCCCCTTTCCCAGCTCGCTGAGGATATCATCCCGTTCATCCAGGCTAAAGGCTGGCCGGTGCCGACGGATAAGGCCTGGCTCGAGAGAATGATCGCCACGCTTCGCGAACGAGCCAAAACACTCGCAGAACTCGTGGATGCGGCGCACTTTTTTTTGACCGACGACATTACCATCGACGAGAAAGCAGCAAAGAAATTTCTTACGGCCGATCTGGCCCCCTCCCTGAGCAGGCTGATCGAAAAGCTAGGCGGGCTAAACGACTTCACCGAGCCTGCGGTTGAGCGGGCTTTCGCAGCTGCCCTTCAAGAGTGCGGCCTCAACCTGGGAAAACTCGCCCAACCCGTTCGCGTCGCCCTCACCGGATCGACAGTAAGCCCGGGCATCCATGAAGTTATTGCTGTTCTGGGTAAAGAACGGACGCTTCGGCGGCTGAATACGGCATTGGCAAGACTCCCGACCTGAGCTTCGGGCGCCTCCTCTGCCTTGACTCTCCGGCCCAATTCTTTTAGTTTTAATTCTCCACTGAGTTTGAGGAGTCGGCTAATTGGTAAGCCACCTGACTCTGGATCAGGCGATTGTAGGTTCGAGTCCTACCTCCTCAGCCAAGGTCCCATCGTCTAGTGGTTAGGACACCGGCCTCTCACGTCGGTAACACGGGTTCGACTCCCGTTGGGACCACCAACGCTTTGCCGAATATTTTCCGCTGCTTACGATTCTTTTCGCTAACGAAACTCTCGCCGTTGCACCTGCCGTTGCACTTTTTTCGGCTCTGAAAGCCCTGTTAATGGCAGCTTTGTCGTCGTAGCGGATGTGCTTCCCGTAATGCTGCTCAATTGTCTCCTGGGAGTTGCCCACCAGCTCGGCGATCCGCTTCGGATTCATTCCATAAGAAAGCGTGATCAAAATAAACGTGTGCCGAGTCGCAGATGGTTTTCGCGGCCGGATGTCCAAAACTCTCAGGGCGTTACACCAAGTCTTGATGCGCACATTGTCGAGACGCATCGGCCGGCCCTCTGTGTTCATATAGACATAATCCCCGTCTGCCACAGTGAGCGGTTTTGTTACCCTGAGCATGCGCACGACGTTCGGAAGCGGTTCCACCGTGTGTCTGCTCTTCCGGGTTTTGGGAAGGGCTTCGGACCCCAGATTGCGCGACCTTCTCACCAGAGCCATACCACGCTTGAGATCAACTGACCCCCATTTGAGCGCCGCCGTCTCGCTCGGCCGCCATCCCGTCCAAAATTGAAAATATGAATAGCGGTACGCGTAGAGACCCTTTCTTCGGTAGTAATCCAAAATCCGGTCTCTTTCTTCTTCTGTGAACGGGTCCGGCTCCGACCGCTCGATTGCCGGCCACCAGCGCGGCGGCAGGTCATAAAATGAAGTCTTTTCGATCAGGCCCTCAGCTTTGGCGTCTCTCAGATAGGCCTGCAAACTACCGGAAATGACGTTGCGCGTGGTTTTAACGCTGAGCCCTCATGTATCAGATACATGCGAAACGCCGTTAAATCACCTGCTGTTAGCTGGTTGATCGGCTTGTCTTTGAACCTGGGCAAGATGTAAGCGTTAAAGTGTTGGCGGTAATCGCGCTCCTGGCTTTTTCGGACAAGTGGCGGTTTTTTTTCG
Source organism: Binatia bacterium (assembly GCA_041618055.1). GTDB lineage: Bacteria > Desulfobacterota > Binatia > UBA9968 > UBA9968 > JBFJNS01. The sequence goes on along the minus strand of JBFJNS010000078.1, from coordinate 3,573 downwards.
CAGATCCATTTCTGATAGTACGAGCCAACAGAAATAGGTTTCGGGCTTTGGCGCAGCCCAAGTTCTTGCGCCTTACTTCCGTGAGGAAACCACCGGAGATAATCAAACGTGCCGGACTTGATCTCTCGCTCGATCAGCGCAAGTCGGAAAGAAATTGAACCGAATTTGGGAAAGCGTCGGGCCGCTCGCGGAATTCTGGCGAGATGCGTATGACTTCGAAGAACGCGATGAAGCCGCATACCTTTTGCGCAGCAATCTTAGCAGCGGAAGAACTCACAAGGAGACGTTGTTTGCTGGCGCGAGCAATATAGCTTGGCTGAGAGTTCTACTACTTCGTGGTTAAAGGGGTTTAATGCCATTAGCCCGCTTTGGTGCGTTCGGTTTGTCATTGTCGGAACCGCCTCCGGACAGACGGCCATGCACTTCCATATTCATCTGATTCCACGACGATCGGGTGACAGCGTCGTTCCGCAGGGGCTACCAAGTCTGTTTGCGGACAAGACCGGTTATTCGAAAGGCGGCTTAGAAAGCAAATTGAATTCCGACTTTGCGAAATGTCTACATGGCTAAGCGCCGAATTGCCCCCCTGTCATGCCTCCGGCCGGAGCAGTCCGTGAAAAAATGATTGTTAAGAAAGCAAGGCCAGGCCCCATTTAAAAGCTTGACAAGCTATTCGTTCGGTTGTTATTCACCCCCAAGTAACCTCTCGCCGCCAGGCCGGCCGGATCTGTAGTCGCTTGGCTTTTGCGACAATGGCTCGGCGTTTTATCAGCGGGAGCACATTCGTAAACATGCGGTGCGTATGCCAGCTCTGAACGGCATCTAAGGGTCGTGCCTCACGGTAATAACCCGGTTTAGGGAGAACTAGAGAAAGGAATCGCCATATGCTGCTACCTACAGTGGATCAACGTATGTCGCGCGAAGAAATAGCGGGGCGCCACACCAAGGTACGATCGGAGATGAAACGACGAGGCTTGGATGCACTGCTAATTTCCGGCACAGGAATGATGACACAACGCGGCCACTTGCGTTACATGACCAACTGGTGTCAACCGTTGTTCGAAGAATACTTTTATTTTCCACTCCAAGGAGACCCATTATACTTTTCGCGGTATGTGAATCGCGCCAATGTCCAGACAAAAATGTTGGGCTTGAAGACCGTCTATCCGGAATTTGGAATCGGCCTCAAGGAATCATCTGAGAAAGATCACGGAAAAACCACCGCCACTATCCCTGGCGGAATGGTGGCGAGATTTATACGGCAGCAAAACATCAAAACCCTCGGTCTTTGCGGACCAGAGGCAATGTCGGCCAGTTTTTACATAGAATTCATGGAGAACCTGAAAGATCACCCGGTCGACGTGCAGGTCGCCTCGGATTTGCTTAGCCGGCAGCGAATGATTAAAAGCGAAGAAGAACAGGATTGGCTACGACGCGCTGGAGTAGTCGCCGACGTCGGCTTCGATGTCTTTCGGGGGGTCGCCGCTGTTGGGCGCCGAGAATTTGAAGTCTTTTCAGAGGTCGAACACGCTCAACGCTTGGCGGGGGCTGAGTGCACGTTCTATACAATGGCAGCAGGGTATGAACCGTTTCAAAAATACCACGACATGGCTTACGAAACGTATGCTGCTGGAGATCTGGTCTTTTTCAATACCGAGGCCGCCGGTCCCGGGGGTTATTTCACACAGTTAGCGCGGACGTTGAGCTTCGGGGATCCCTCCGATGAGATTAAGGCCGCTTACGAGCATCTCATCGAGTGTTTTGAGGCAGGAATCGGCAAGCTGAAACCAGGCAACAAAACCAGCGCCGTTTATCACGCCATCGTCGATGTGGCGGCCCAGCGCGGATATAAGCTCAGCCAGCACCCGGGGCATAGCCAGGGATTGGATATTTTTGAGCCACCGCTGATCAGCGCTCACGATGAGACCGAACTCGAATCCGGCATGATGATCGTTCTTCACCCGCGTCTGAGAACGGCATCAGGACGGCAGGTCTGGATTGGCGAAAGTTTCCTCATTACAACTACCGGATGCGAGCGGCTCCACAAATCTTCTCGAGACTTGGTCGCATTATCAACCAACTGAAACACAATCACACGAGACAACATTCAGGAGAGATGACCATGGTATGTGCGATGAGGTGGATGATTCTTACAGTTTTGTTTTGGGCGATTATTGTACCCTACGCCGTGCTTGCCCAAACCCCATATTTTGAAGGCAAAACGGTAACGATAATGGTGGGAACCAAGCCGGGCGGTATTTATGACACTTATGCGCGCTTGATCGGAAGGTATCTCACCAAACATCTAGCTGGTAGCCCCCCTATAGTCGTTCAGAACCGGCCTGGTGGGGGACACATCATCGCAACGAATTATGTCTACAGTGTGGCTAAGCCGGATGGTCAGACCTTGTTGGCCGCCAATCCCAATATATCGATGGCGCAACTTACAAAGGTAGAAACTGCCAAGTTTGATGTGAGGAAATTCTCGTGGATCGGTGCAACGGGATCAGACGCGCTCGTGCTAACGATTCGTTCCGACCTTCCTTACAAAACTTTCGATGATCTGAGAAAAGCGACCGAAGTCATTAAGGTTGGAACGACGGCACCCGGGGCTGCAACTCACGAGTTTCCTGCCCTCCTTAAGGAATTCCTGGGCCTCAAATTCAACTTGGTTCCCGGCTATCCTTCGACGCGAGACATTCTTTTGGCTCTGGAAAGAAAGGAGGTAGACGTCTGGACGGTATCTTACACCACAGCGAGACCAATGATCGAGCGGGGTGTCGTAAGAGCTTTGATTCGCGACAGGGGAGTAGTTCCGGGAGTTGAGAACCTCCCTGTCGACGAAGATTTGGCGCAAACGGCGTTGGCCAAGGCTGTCATGCGCGTGCGTTCTCTTCCCGGTGTGATCGGGCGTCCGTATGCGGCTCCCCCGGGGACTCCGGCTGAAGTGGTGCAACTCCTGCGGGAAGGTTTTGGCAAAGCGTTGAAAGATCCAGAGTTGCAGAAAGAAGCTGGCAAAACCGGCTTGCTGCTTGGTTATACCACAGGGGAAGAAGTCTCAAAGGCTTTTAGTGAGATACTGGACCAACCACCAAACATTGTCCAGGAGCTTGTGAAATATATTAGCTTCGGTGGGTAACCATTAACATCCGCGTGTTTGTGTTTGCCGGACCTCGATCATTCGCCTCTGGGCCGCTTTGCGGAAACCGCGGGTTTCGACAGAAACTCGGCGATGGGGTTGACCGGCAGCGGTCAGGAGTACGCTTATTTCAAACAGATCGAGCCAACCTGCGATATTTTTATACCCATACTCCTGACTCGGGCAGACAGTGACGCACTCTCACATTCATCTCATTCCCCGGAGATCTGCTAACAGCGCCAATCCACGCATAGGCGCGCGCGGTGTGATCGCGGCAAGACGGATGAGTTGGATGTCGGATCGGAAGACGAATTGAAATCCAATGTCTGGAAATGTCTGCAGGGATTTGTGAGTCGTGTGCCGTTTGAACGTCTATTACAGATTGACCCGTAGGTCCGATGGCCACCACGTAACGTCCAAATTAAACAGATCGG
>JBFJNS010000077.1:0-9757 GCA_041618055.1 Binatia bacterium | reverse complement strand
TAGCCGGTAGGACATAGCCTTAGGAGGTCGAGGTAAGCCTTGCTTCACATCACAGGCCAAACAATTTTTACTTTTGCGGCGCTTCTATTTGTCGCGATTTTGTTGTGGATTTCATCTGGCTACCCGCCGCGTGCGCGACAAGTACCGGACGTTGTAGGCTGGTTTACGCTCATATGTCTCATGATACAGCTCGTCCTGGACGCCGCGCCTCAACTGACGGGAAAACAGGGCCGCATGCAATTAAACCAAGTTCTTTCCGTCGACAGACAGGTCCGCCAGGCGCGTTCAAGCGACCAGCCGGAAAGCTGGTTGGAGGTTGTGGCGTTTTGTTGGCTCGGGTTCCTCCTGGTGGGGCTAGTGGTATTGGGCTTTTTGGTATTTATCCCAATCTATATCCTTTGTTACCTGCACTTTCAGGCTGCGTACACCTGGCTCAGATCAGCAATTTACGCGGCGGCGACCTGGCTGTTCGTCGATCTTCTCTTTGTTCGCTTGTTTGAGATTCGCCTTTATCCCGGCATGATCCTTGAAAGGTTGTTTGATCTGTGAGCGGCTTCTTTTGGCTCAATCACACTCCCTGAGAATCCAGTGCGCAGAAGCAAGCAATAATTCCTTCGAAGTCATTTACGCAGCGCAACGAAAGAGGCACCCGCCCCGATTTCGCGCTGCCCGGCCCCCGCTTGGCGCACCCCAAAAGACGCACGGACTCCAAGGACATTTGAGACAACCGGCTTTCCGGCCCTCTGTCGTCAGGACAACGGTAAAGTCAGTTTTACTTCATTGAATTGATATCGTTTGTGCAAAAATCCCCCTTTTCCCCTTTTCCAAGTGGGGAGAATTTGAAAGTCTCCCTTTGTAAAGGGAGATTTAGAGGGATTTTGGATGCTGTTCATCACGACTTTGATAGGACCCCGCCCTCGTCGTATGGACTTTATCTTGTTCTCAGGATATTAAGCTTCTAATATTTTGGAAAGAAAGTGCGCCTAAGCCCGTTAGTGAGCGTTCCATCGCATCGGGTACAATGCGCTTCTTTCTGACCAAGACTTCTACGCTAGGAGAGCAATTATGGAAACACGGTATTTTTTGCGACCGTCTTTGTTAGGGCTGTGTTTCGCCGTCATCACGGCATGCGGATTTGCGCAAGCTCAGCCCGCCAAAGAAGAATATCAACCGCAAGTCGGCCAGGAAGGCAAGGATGTGATCTGGGTACCGACACCGCAGACGTTGGTCGACAAAATGCTGGACATGGCAAAAGTAACGCCCAACGATTATGTCATCGACCTCGGCTCGGGCGACGGGCGCACGGTCATCACCGCCGCCAAGCGCGGCGCCCGCGCGCTCGGCATCGAGTACAACCCCGACATGGTTGAGTTGTCCAAGCGCAGCGCCGCCAAGGAAGGCGTCAGCGCGAAAGCCAGCTTCGTCAAAGCAGATCTGTTCGAGAGCGACTTCTCACAGGCCACAGTCATTACCATGTTTCTCCTGCCCGATATCAATCTCAAGCTCCGGCCGAAAATTTTCGACCTCAAGCCGGGAACCCGGATCGTATCGAACTCTTTCGACATGGGAGAATGGACCGCCGATGAGACAGCCAATGTAACCGAAGGCTGCAGCTCGTATTGCACCGCCTACCTGTGGATCGTGCCCGCAAAAGTTGCGGGCACCTGGAAACTGCCGCAAGGAGAGCTAGCCCTCAAACAAACGTTCCAGGAGATCTCCGGCACGCTCAAGAACGGCAATGTCACGGCACCCATCGCCAACGGCAAGATGTCCGGAGATCGGATCAGTTTCCGCGCCGGTAGCACCCAGTACAGCGGCCGTGTGAACGGCAACATGATGGAGGGTACCACCAATTCCGGTGCAAGCTGGAAAGCGACGCGCGCCCGCCCATAAGAGGACTCGTCAAGACTTGCCATGCAATACCGCCGAGGGCTGTGCGCCCTCGGCGTTGCGGTTATTCTTCAAAGATAATCTTCCGAAAATCCTCGGACAGTTTTTTGACTCCACTTCCGTGGGCGTATTCATGATGATGGGCCGGGCGATCACTGTCCAGGCGATTTGATTTTCCCCGCGGATACATATCAAAAGCCCGCACCCAGTAGCTCCACAGTAGTTCATTGTCGTTAACCTCAATTCTGACAAAAACTCACATGAATAATCGCTCAGCGAAGCCCATCTGTTCCTCGCCGCGCGGAAATACAGATTTCGGATCGCAGATCGCAGACCTGCAATCTGACATTTGCCATTTGAAATCCCGAAGGGCATGCCCGCGGTTGTAGGGCTTGCGCGCCGAGCGGGTCTGAAAAATGTCGGCTTGAGGATATCTCTTGAGAGTTCTGCCGCCGGTAGTGTAGAGAAGCGTGATATGCAGAAATACGCTAGGGGCCGGCGGGGAACGCATGATTGAAAACCTGAATCTGCAATTGGATCTACTGGACTACACTATCGTCATTCTCTACCTGGGAGGCATGATTACTGTGGGGTTGTGGATCGCGCGCAAAGTAAGAGACTTTACCTCTTTTTTCGTTGCCGGCCACTTGATGACGACCCCCCTGCTCATTTCGACCCTCGTCTCCACCTACTACGGCCTCGATGTCACCTTCGGCGTGTCCGAGGTGAGCTTCGAAGAGGGCGTGATGGCATGGTTCGTATACTCGCGGCCTTATTATCTCGCCATTCTCGTGACCGGCCTTTTTGTGGCTCGACGCTTGAAGGCCTTCGCTTTCCTCTCGCTCCCGGACATTGCGGAACATTTTTACGGCAAAGGGACCCGGGTCACCATGGCCTTGGCCAATTTCCTCTACAATCTGCCGATTTTGTCGATCATCGGCATGGGGGTCCTCTTTAAAATCACCTTGGGGCTTTCTGAAATTCAGGGATATCTCTTGGGCGCCTCTATCGCCGTCGTTTATACGCTGTTGGGCGGGTTATGGGCCGATGCCATCACCGACACCTTCCAGTTTGTCCTGATGTGCGTGACGCTGGCCATTGCCATCCCTTTTGCAATTCAGATGGTAGGGGGTTTCGAATGGATCTTCGCGCAATTGGACGCTAAGTATTTTGCCTCCATGGGCGAGGTCGCTCCCGGTTATCTTTTCGCCCTCGCCCTCAGCGCCTTCAGCGTCTTTGTCGAACCCGCGCTTTACCAGCGAATTTTCGCAGCGAAAGACGAGCGCTCGGTGCGCCGCGCTCTGCTCATCGGCATCCTGCTATGGGCAGCCTACGACTGGGGAGTAACCATCCTGGGCATCGCCGCCGCTGCCGCAGTGAAACAGAATTTGCTTCCCGCCGATATCGAGGGCCGCCAGGCCTTGATCCACATGGTGCTGGTCTCTTTACCAATCGGACTGAAGGGATTTTTCATCGCCGGAATTCTGTCCGCGGCCATGTCCACAGTTGACTCCTATCTTTTGCTTTCGAGCGGCAATATGACTTACGACATCTATCGTCCCCTCTTTCGTCCTGATATGAGCGACGCCGCACTGCTGCGATGGACGCGCATTGGGATCGTCGCTTCCTTGATCCCCTGCCTAGCGATCGCGGTCTATTTCCAACGGATCACCGACGCGTGGGTCTTTATGTCTACCGTGCTCACGGCGACGACCTTAGTTCCTATCATGGCCGCCATCTTCCTCCGCGGGACGAGGAAACGCTTGGAAGGCCTCCTGTCCTCTCTAGTCGGCCTCGCGACGGTGCTCCTCTATTATGGACTCGTAACCCTGTTGGGCCAGGAGCAAAAAGACAGTTACGTTTTGACCGTGTATTGGTCTTTGCACACCTTGGAGCTATGGCGGGAGTACAGCCTGTTCTTTGCCTTGCCTCTCTCGGTCGCGGGTTTTATGTTAGGCTCGGCTCTGAGCGCATCTGCGAGAAGAAAATGATGAGCATGTGGGAAATCGGCACATGGTTGGCTTGTATCGTTTTGGGCCCCGGCGCGCTCGCCATATTCCTTTTTTTTCTGCGCGACGCACGGAAAATGTTACAGGGGTTAGAAAAGCAGAGTTCGGACAGAGAAGTTAATGACAGGACCGAGGCTTGAGTTTGGATCGCGAATTGATCAGGGTTGAGAGAACGCCGACTCCGCGTGCCCGCCGAAGAGAAAACCGCCCGCGTTCACATCGGCAGCGGCCGATAGAGACCCGCTTTGGCAATGCAGTAGATCACGGACAGATCTCCGAGCAGGGAGAACAGTGCCGCAAGGCCAAGAAGTTCCAGAGGAACGGGCCTCCCGTAGGCAAACCCGCCGATCACGATGGGTATTAATAAGCCGATCAGCGCCACGCCGAGATAGAAAAGCGGCGCGACCCGGCCGAACAGCATGAGGTTAATCGAACGAAGCGCCGTGATGCCGCTGCCGCGCATCACCTCGATATAAATCAACACCAGCACTGCCGTTGAAACCGCGAGCCAGAGTTTCGCCGGTTCTAGAGATCCGACCTCGCTCGCTGGGGCGCCGAAAGCCAGGAGAACCATTAGCATGGCTGCGCCGGCGCGCAGAGCGTAGGTGATATACAAGGCCGGCACCAGAGGGGTGTTCCAAAGCGGGATCCCCTTGCTCGACGCCCAGACAAACCCCTTGTAAACGACAATCCATGCCGCGCCTAAAAGGGAAACGAGCAAGATGGCCTTGCCGATCATGCTTTGTTCCGCTGCGAAATAAAGAAGCAGCAAATAGGTAAAAGCCACGGGGATAAAGAGCGTCATCCCCGCGAACCCTCGGCTGATCCAGGAACTGCTAAAGTGAGTCATCATCCGCCAGAAGCGCTCGGGTCGGCCAAGGAAAAGCAAATGGGCGATGGCGCCCATGATTACCAATAAGAGCCCGATAGGCAACCCGATGGTAAGATCAAAAAAAACCGCAAAGAGCCAGCACCCGGCGCCCGTGCCCGTCAAAAAATGAGCGATGATGAGCAACAGGCCGCGTCCCTCCGACCATTCTCTTTGAGGGCGGAAGCGCTCGCCCAAGTCAACCGTTCTACTTCTGACGGACCGCGCTGATATCATTTTACGGCTCCTTCTTAGGGCGGTAAGTAACGAATGGAGGGGTCGGTGCCCAACTCGGGATAAAGCTGGTATCCGCCCCGGTCGCGGATCAGCTTGGACACTTCGCTGTTTGGATCGTCCAGATCGCCGAAAGTGCGCGCCCGCGCCATGCAGTTCGCCACGCACGCGGGCTCGAGCCCCTTTCCAACGCGAGGGAGACAGAAGTTGCATTTGCTGACGACCCCTTCCTGATGTCGGGGGTAGCCGGCAGCTTCAAAGGGAGTGTACCCCTCATCGAAGTAGCCGGCTTGCCCGTCATTGAAAAAGCGCTGATGGTACGGGCACACCATCATGCAATAGCGGCATCCCACGCATTGGTCGGCGTTGATATCGACAATCCCATTCATGTGTTTGAAGGTTGCACCGGTGGGGCAAGCCTCAAGGCAGGGCGGCTCGGCGCAGTGCATACACTGGAGCGGCACCGAGACGCGGCGCACCTGCGGATAGGTTCCGGATTCCTGCTTGACGACCCGCAGCCACAGCACGCCCGGAGGGGTGGCGTTCTCGGCCTTGCAGACAACGGCGCAGCCTGTGCAGCCGATACACCGCTTCAAATCGATGACCATTCCGTATCTCATAGAGGCGCTCCGGCTTTCACCACATTCACGCGCACGCACTGATCCTGCGTGAGCGAGGGAATGTCGACATTGTCCAATCCAACGGGCATGAGCCATTCGAAACAAAGACCTTTGCCTTCTTGACTGGCGATGGGAAGGTATTTCGACCAGTGACCGCCGCAGCCGCCGATGGCGATCACCTCAGGATGGATTCCCTCGGTCACGGCGGCGCGCCCGCGCACCCTGCTCCCCGTCGTTTCGGAGGTGATCTCGATCCAGTCGCCGTCGCGGATATTTTTCCGCCGCGCTGTGGCGCTATTGATGGCAACGCGGTAGGCGAAGCGGTCGATCTCGGAGACCTCGTCGAGCCACGGGTTATCGTAGGTGCCGGAGAAGGTCTGCATCGGGAACTTGTAATAAACGGCAAACAGGCTCTGATCATGGCCGTTTCCCGCATGGGCGTGGCAGGGCCGCCACTCCGGCAAGGGCTGAAATGCACTGGTGTCGAGGTTAATGTCGAGTTTGTCGGCCATTTCGTGCACCTTCTCGCCTACCGTCTTAAACCACTCAAAGTAAATCGGCACACGCACGTTGGAAAAGGCCTTCCAATAAACCTCCTCGACTTTCTTCGGCCACTTGATCAAGCCTTGCTCTTTAAACCATTCCAAACCGCGCTCGTCGCCGAACAGCGACTTGTAGCGGTTATCAACGATCTCTTGCCACGAGTAACGGCGGCCTGGGTCCAAACCGTAGGGCGGCTTGAGATCGATCATCAAATTCACCAAATTGTAGAACTCATCGCGCATCTCAAGGCGCTCGACCAGGTCCAGCAAGACCTCGCAGGCGCTGCGGCGCTGTGCAATCTGTTCTACGACCGGCTGACGGATGTGATAGCACCAGTCACCCACGGGACTGTTGGAACTCATCCAGTCCGCGGTGTGACTGTAGCGCTCCAGATAGCTCGCCGCAGGCAGGACGATGTCCGAGAGATAGGTGGACTCATCCAAAAACAAAGCGAAAGAGACCTGAAAGACATCCTTGAAGGCTTTTTCAATCGCTTTGGGATCGGCAAACGTCATCACGAAATTCGATCCCACATGGAGGTTCATTTCGATTTTGTAGGGAACTTTGAAGCGCTCGGGGTCGCTCATCACCACTGGAAGGGCTCCCGAGCTTCCGGGGCAAGTGGGAATCATTCCTCTCAAGTCGATGGTCTCCGGTCCTTTCACTTGCCGCGGCGGATACGGCGCGGGAGGATTGGGCCAGCGCCCGGTGATCATCAATCCGTCGCGATCCGCCGTGGGAGTCCATTTCAGCCGGCCTGTCTCCGGATAGCCCGCAGAGGTCGAATTCATACCGAGAAGACCGCCCGGAATATTGGAAGCGCCCACGACCTCGGTGAGAAGTTCGAGCGCCATGCAGGTAAGAAGCGCATTCTTGTGGCCCTGAGCACCCTTGAAGTACATGACGGCAACGGGGCGATATGGAAGCACTTTGCCGTCGAGCATAATCGTGCTGCCGACGCGCGCCTCCTGCCCGAACTCCTTCGCAACTCGCCGGATCGTAGCCGCCGACACCGTGGTGAGGGCTTCGGCCCACTCGGGCGTGAAGGGTTTCAGATGCTCCTTCAAGAGGGTAAACGCTGTCTTCGCCGGCTTCCCGTCCACATCAAAACTGCCATCCAGAGCGAAGTCTTTGATGCCCGCGGCGTTGAATGGCTTTTCCCGACCGTCAACTGCGTCCCAAATAAGCGGGAGCTGGTCTTTGGCGTCGCGGAGATAGAAACCGTCGGCACCGATCAGATAGGGCCCGTTGGTATGATGCTTGAGGTAATCGCCATCATAGATGCCTAATTCGTGCAGCAAGACGTTGAGCATGGCCAGCGCGAAGGCGCCGTCGGTGCCAGGCCGAATCGGTATCCATTCGTCGGCCTTTTCCGCGCTCGGGCTCAGGAAAGGGTCGATGGAGACATGCTTCATCCCGCGCACGCGCGCATCAGCCATGCGCTGGGCCATGCCGGTGACGCAATAATAACTGCCGAAACCGCCGCCGGTGCCGAAATTGAGAAGGTAGCGGCAGTGGTCAGGGTCCGGAAGTTTGGACCATGACGCGTGCATCAGCGCGCCGAAGAGATGCTCGGCCGTGCCGCAGTGATTCCCGGCGCCGGAATTCCAGCCGTTGGGCGTGCCGAACGCCATGGCGAAAAGCTTGGCGAAGGGAACTTCGTCTTGAGTCGTGACCGTGCCGGTGAAAAGCAGCTTGCGCGGATCTTCGGCGCGAATTTTTGCCATGCGCGCAGCGACTGTCTCCAGGGCTTCTTCCCAGGTTATTTCGACCCATCCGGGGTCGATGTCCAGACCTTTTTGAGGATTAGTGCGCTTTAGCGGGACATTGACTCGGTGGGGATTATACAGAGTCATAATGCCGCTCACGCCGCGCGGGCAGAGCCGGCCGCGGTTGGTGGAGGATTCCGGATTACCCTCGATCTTGACTACGGTTCCATTGACGCGGTGAACTCTAAGCGCGCAGACGCTGTAACAGACGCCGCAAGTGGTGGGTATCCAAACGTCTTCTTCTACCGCTGTCTGATCCCTCATTTCAGCCTCCAGCTGTAGCCGAAAGAATAAAGACCTTTACCTCGGCTGAGGATCCCTGACCATTACCGAGACATTCTTCCAGAGTCGTCGCTTGCGCGTCTCCCAAGAAGACCTTGACGTTGGTTTCAAGGTCGCCTGAACTGGTAAACAGTCGTTCCCCTAGTCTCTCACCGAAGTTATTGACGAGCCGATTGAAGAGTTCCCGGAGGGTGCTTTGAGCAGGCATTTCCAACGCGACTTGGGAGCCGCCTACGACGTCACGAACAAATCCGTAAAAACGTACGTTGACCTGCAAGTCACCCCTTCCCCTGCGCGCGGAAACGCAAAGCCCGTGCCACCTCGGGTTTTCCCTTAGGAACGGAGCCTTTCGTCATCGCGTTGTCCAATTCCTGGGAATCGACCCTGGGTTTTTCGAAATACTGAGAAACAGAATCCCCCACAATAGTGAATCCTATGCGCCTGATTTGTAAAGCGCATAGCATCAATAACTCCGCCGGCCGACCCTTGAGAATAATGGTCCTGCCTATCCACGCTCGCGGCAGACTGCTAGCCCGCATTATTCATGGTTCGAGGGAAGGCACAAAATGCTGTCGACTGAGAAGTGAGGGTCGGAGCGAGCGGGCACAGAAGCACAGTGCCGCACTGACTTCTATGGTGCTTGTCCATAAGATTGCTTTCTTACTCGCTGTACGTTTCACCACTTCAGTTTGCGGGCCCCCTCAAGGTCCAGGCCCATTGCCCGCGACCGGAGAGGCTCGCTTCTCGGTGGCTTGTTGTGAATAATCCAGGCTACAGCTTCGCCTCCTTCGGCCTATCCTCGCAGATACTATTCAATCCTTGGGCATGTGGAACTTGGCATACGGTTTCTCCCCTGCCTCCAGATCCGGCAGCTCTCCGCCAGAAAGAAAGGTTCCTACCAAATTCCCTCGGGTGATCGGCAATAGAACGTGGGAAGGATGGGACTCATCATGAAAGAGAGTCATTCTCCAGGGGCTCTGCCGCCATAGACACCCGCGCGCTACCTGCTGCAGGCGGTTGTCCGCCTTTTCGTTATCGGCGCCTTTGATGCGCACGCCGATCCGTTCTCCGGCGAGAAAAAGGCGCGCGGTCGGAATCATGCTGAAGCGCAGCTCGTAGATTTTCCCGGGTTCTAAAGGCTGCCTCTGGGTATGGGCGAGAACGGCCTCCCAAGGCTCTGAGTCCGAACGCAAGGCCCGCTGCGAGCCGCGCAACCACCCTCTGGTTAGCTCATGGACCTGGCCCTCGCGATCCTTGAGTAAAAGGGTGGCGAACAGGAACATCTCCGAATCGCTGCTCGAGCCAAAGAGATTCAGGGTGATGGGACCGATCAACTCCGTGTTCTCGACGAGCGGCGGAGTCCAGTAGGTCAACTCTCCGTGAACAAAGGTCGAGTCTTCGAAGCTGTCGCAGCCTTCGTTGGGCCAAAGTTCGTGTTCGCTGAGCAGGCCGCCGGCATGAAAATAGAACGGTGTCCAGCGGGTATCGGGCAGTGGCCAGTCGTTGGCGATCTTCCATTCCGCCGTCGGGGAGATAAACAAG
>JBFJNS010000076.1:0-9767 GCA_041618055.1 Binatia bacterium | reverse complement strand
CCAAGGAGTACAGGTAACCCACGATATCCGCCAATTCGTTTGCTTGAAGCGGTGGAACCTCCACGATTCGTCGCTTCATCTCCCGCGCCATGACGGGGCCCTTGTTCCACATAGCCGCGGCAAATTCAAAAAGGCTGGGGTAAAGTTTCCGCCCGGCAAGTTTGGGTCCCACCGGCCCACCTAGCCCTTGAATGCCGTGGCAATCAACACAACCCTTACTAGCAAAAAGTCTCTCCCCATGTACCGCTCGACCGGGCAACGCCTGTATTGGCCTGTCTTCTCGGGCACTGGAGACAGACTTGACGTAAGCAATCAAATCCCTGAGCTCTTTGCCACTGAATACGGGGCGCTTAATCCCTCTCACTTGCATCTCAGTCGTCATTGACGGACCGTGGTTCCACATGGCGGCGGCAAAAAAGATCGGTCCAAACTGCACGACGGCATCGAGACTGGGGCCGAACACGCCGCCCACTTTCTCTGCTTGATGGCACACGACGCATTTTTTGTCCGAGAAAAGCTTCTTACCAAACTTCGCATCGCCGCTGGGATCAAAATAATTAACTGTTGTGAGAAAAGCAATCAGGTCCGCGGTCTCCCGCGGGCTCAAGTGGAGCAGGGCGCCACCGGCCTTGCTCATTTTCGCCGCCATTTCGGGAATGTGATTCCACATGGCGCTGGCGAGGTCGTAAAAGGTTCGCTGCTTTGACATCCGGCCGAGGTCAGGACCCACCTTGCCTCCGACGCCATTCACGGCATGACAGGCGGGGCAGCCTTTGGTGCCGAACACTCGCGATCCGGCCAAAGGATCCTGAGAAAAAGATGAGGTCACTTGAGACAGACTCGCCGCCGGAGCCAGGAGTATGATCATGATTCCGAGGGCCAAGATCACCACTTTATAATCGGCTCGCTTCATGGCTCTTTTCCCCTTTCAACGACCATCGTAACGTCACCTTTGACACCGCCTTGTCACAACCAGAGCCCGGCACAACCAACGGCGCCATCGGTTTCTGTTTGTCAACGCACCCGCAGAACCGATCAGCGGCCGGGGCAAGACACGCTGTTTTCGAATTTACTGTGCGACGCGCAGCGAAAGAAGATACGCAATGAGGTCCGCCATCTCCCCACTCCTGAACACAGGCCACTCGACCGACTCCTCCACCATTTTCCGTTCCATGGTGCTCGCATGATTCCACATCTCGGTGACAACTTCTAATTGGGTTTTCAATTTTTCCGTCTTAGCGAGGTCCTCCGCCAAGGCTGCTCCGCCTGCCGGTGATGCGTGGCACCCGGTGCAACGTTTTTCCTGGAAGACTTTTTTCCCTCGCGCCGCTACGCCCGGCGCATCGACAAATTGAAGGAAATACAGATAACTGTTGATATCCGACATCTCTTCGGGCGTGAGCGTGACTCGTGGAATTGCGCGCCGATCCATATCGGCCCACATTTTTGGCCCGTGATTCCACATCGAACCGGCAATGGACATCAGGCTCCCTTTAACCCTGGGCCGCAGATTGACGCGTCCCTGCCCGCCGCGCATACCCACAGAGTGACATTCGATGCACTTTTTTTCCGTAAAGAGCTGCTGTCCACGCCGGGGACTTCCCGGTTTCGCGTAAATGCGCTCAACACCGCCACCTGCGCTGCGAATATAGGCCAACAGATCGGCAATATCGTTCTTGCCAAATGTTGGGCGTGGGACCTTTAATGCCTCCATGAGACCAGCCATGCGTTTGCCGCCATTCCATAAACCAACGGTAAGAAAAATGGGCGATGCGTAGCGGCTGTATTTATCTAGACTCGGACCGTCCTTGCCACCTTTGCCATTGATCGCATGGCAGATCCCGCATCCTTTTTCCCGATACACGCGGGCGCCCGAAGTCGCGTCGCCGGGAGCGTCGAGTGATCCTATGTAGTACAAGAAAGATAGCAGGCTCCCCATTTCCTCTGGTTTGAACACCGGGCGCCCCGCGTGTCGTTCTTCAAGCACATGAGCCATGCCGGGGGAGTGGTTCCACATGACGCCGGCGATGTCCAGGAGGGAACGCTTCAAAATACCTTGACCCAAGTCCGGTCCCCCGATTCCTCCCACGCCTCCTATTGCATGGCAACGCAGGCACCCCTTGTCGGCGAAAAGCTGGCTGCCCTCGAGTGGATTGCCGGGAAGAATCCCTGAACCTGGTTCAGCCGCATAAAGGAATGACCGGGGTCCGCAGCCCAACGTCACGATTAACGCCAAAGCAACGAATATCACTTCAATCTTCACCGTCACTCCTATGAAGCGCGACGCCCCAAAAAACGTAGAAAACGACGCCCATAAAAACGATAAAAATTGGTATCGCCACAATTGAGATACCTACTGAGGCGGAGACAACATCGCCCAGTCGAAACGACGCACGAATCAGGTGAATAATCCAGACGATGATCCCCCCCACTAAAAGGCAAGCACCCCCCAACCAGATCCATTGTAGCCGTCTTACAAGCCGATCCGAAACTGAAGGCGGCTTTTCCATACGACCCTCCTGTGTTCCCCCGCCTAAGCTTCTCCCTCGATCTCGCCCGGGAGGTAACTCTTGACTCTTTCTTCGACTTCTTTCACGCTCATCTCACGACCTACGCGAATTTCCCAGATCGAAATGATGGGGAAAAACTTCGTGAAAATAAGATAAAAAAGCGCGAACAGACCGAAGCTCCCAGCAGTCTCGCCCCATTCCACCCAACTGGGCCAGTAAACACCTTCCGAAAATGGCAGCCGCGGAAAAGATAAAGTCGGCACAACGATAATAAAACGTTCGAGCCACATACCGAGGCTGATGGCGATCGAGGCGATCAGGACTTTCCCTATGGTATGGTTCTTGAGGCTCGCCAAGAACGCCACGGGAATGACGAAGTTACACAGCACCATGGTCCAGAAAAACGGCCAGAATGGGCCCGTGAACTTGGCCCAAAACACCTTCATTTCTTCCGGTTCCGCGCCGTAATATCCCGTCAGGTACTCGGCGAAGGTGAAATAAAACCAGAGCGCGGCCATGACGAGTAAGAGTTGTCCGAGATACTTAAAATGGATCGGTTTTAGATAATATTGAAGCCCGTAGGCTTTTCTGAAAACAATCATCGTAATTATAAGACCGGCGATACCTGAGAAAATCGCACCCACCACGAAGTAGGGGCCAAAAATAGTGGAATGCCATGAAGGCTGAAGCGTCATGGAGAAAACAAAGGATACGACGGTATGGACAGAGACGGCGATGGGAATAACGAGAATTGCCATGATGGCGATGGCACGGTTCAAAACTTTCTGTTGGTATTCCGTCCCCGTCCACCCGAGCGCTAAAACGCTGTAGAGGAGCTTGCGTTTGCCGACACGGTCCCTCAGTATGGCGATATCAGGAATCATCGGGAGATAGAGATAGGTCAAGCTCGCCGTTAAGTAAGCGCTGATGCTTGTCGCATCCCATAGCAGCGGAGATTGATACCGGCCGTGAAGAATGACATTCATCATACGATCGGGCCTTCCTAAATCAACGAGTATTTGCCCCGCGCCGATGAATAGAACCATGCAGGTGATCACTTCAGCCATTCGGGTAATGGGCCGTCGCCACTCCGCTTTGGAGAGACGAAGAATGGCTGAAATGAGGGTGCCGGCATGACTGATGCCGATGAAGAAAACAAAGTTGGTCACATAAAAGCCCCATCCGACCGGCTGGTGCAAGCCAGTAACCCCTAAGCCCTGCGAGTACTGAACCGCGTAAGCAATGACTCCCCACAGAATCAAGCCACCGAGCACGGCCACCGCCCAATAGAAACCGCGTCCCGTTTGTTCTATGGGAGCAAGCAGAATATCTTCGTGAGGATCGCGGATTTCAGACACTGACTTCCCCCTCCGTGAGGTAATAGACTTTAGGCCTTGTTCCCAACTCTTCGTGGAGTCTGAAAGCACGCGGACTGCGCGCAAGCCTGGAAACGTCGCTCGCCGGATCAGAAAGATCGCCAAAAACGATGGCCTTTGCGGGGCAGGCCTCAGTGCAGGCAGGAACGTACTCTGCGGGATCAAACTCACGTCTTTCCGCAGTCGCCCGCTCCCGCGCTTTCTGCAAGCGGTGAGAGCAGAAAGTGCACTTTTCAACCACGCCCTTGTCCCTCACCGAGACGTCCGGATTTTGGCCCGGCCCCTCTTTCTGGTAGGTGTACCAGTTAAAGTACTTTGCGTTATAGGGACAGGCCGCCATGCAAAAGCGGCATCCGATACAGCGGGGATAAATCTGCCCGACGATTCCTTCGGGATCGCGGTAGGTCGCGTAAACCGGACATACTTTAGTGCAAGGGGGGTCGTCGCATTGGAGACAGGGCCGCGGAATAAAGCGCACCTTTGTCTCGTGATGCTCTTCGTGAGTCTCCGTGAGCACATGCATCCAACTGATTATGCGGCCCCTCTTCGCCTCCTTGGCGCCCACGGCGGGCACGTTGTTTTCCGCTTTGCAAGCCATCACACAGGCCTGGCATCCCGTGCAGCGGTCCAAATCGATGACCATACCCCACAATGCCACTTTACGCCCTCCTGATTCTTACCTGTGTATTATTGAGCACGCCGAAGCCTTTCAGGATATCCGCCTCGTTGGCGATCAGGTCGTTGGGGTTCGGCCCCTCGCCCCCGAAGAGGGGAATGTGAATGATGTCACGCACGGTTCCGGCGTAAAGCTTGACACGCGCCTTGATCCGGTTTTTTGCAGACTCAATCCAAACCCAATCGTGTTCTTTGATTCCGAGATCGCGCGCCGTTTCCGGATGTACTTCGACCCATCCTTCCCAAGAAGCGTCAACATGCACGGCCGGCTGTTCCAATAGCCAGGGCTGGTTCTTGCCGCCCCCCATAGGCCGGCTCATGAGACGGTAGGTGTTGAGTCGCAGAGGGAAATCTTCTGTTTTCTTGGAGCCCCTGATAGCCACGAGAGGCATGTAAAGCAGATCTTCCAGCTTTTCAGCTCCAAGATTAGCAATGATGGCCTTGCGGGTCTCTTCCGTGGTCGCGGCTTTATCCACCAACTGCCTCAGGCGCGTCGAGTAAAACTCAAACTTTCCCGACGGTGTGTCCAGCATGGCCTTCCGGCTCACCGGCAGGCCGGTCGGATCCCACCAAGCTCCGCGTTGGATCAGGGCTTTCCAGAAGCCATCGTAATCCTCAAACTCCGGCACCCAGTATCCCTGGCGCTCCAATACCTTGCGCAGCGCTTCCTGAGCATGAATTGAAACAACATACCCGCGACTTGCCTTGAAGAGCCCCTGGGCGCCTTCGCGCAACAACCCCTCGAAATCTTTCCACGGGAAATTCTTAGCCACAGGGGCGCCGAGCGCCTGGCTCATTTGCAACACAACATCGGCAGTATCACGCGTCTGATGAAGCGGTCTCGAGGCCGGCCGCCCCAGGCTAAAGCAAGTGAAACCGGCGAGGTGGCTTACCTGGTCGTCCTGCCACCGCTCCAAATAAGTGTGATCGGGCAAGATCAAGTCCGCCATCGCGGTGGACTCATCTAGGAATGGTGAAAAACTAACGATGAACGGAATTTTCTTCATCGCGGCGGCAAACGCTTCTTTGGTCGGGTGATTCGCCAACGGGTTGGTCGCAAATAAGAACAAAGCATTGACCTCATTGGGGGACCCGCTGAGAATCCGCTCCGGCAAGAGCTGAGGTGCATCCGACACCATGAAATAGTCTTTTTCCCCCGCCCCGTCGAGTCTAGGCTGGGATGCGCCTCGCTTTGCCGCGCTGTCTTGATCGAGCGCAGGGAGCGGTGCAAGCGGAATCTCGCCTTGAATCCGCAGGCCGCCCGTAACGCCGATGTTCCCCACCAACGCGTTGAGGCTGTGAATCGCCATCCGCGTGTGCAAATCATCGGGGCCGTAAGCGGGGCCGCGCTCGCCGATGATGATCGCCGGCTTGACGTTTCCCAAATTGCGGGCGATTTCTATGATGTTGTTTACCGGCACACCCGTGGCCGCCGAGACCGTGAACAGACCATAGTCTCTCAAGACCAAGTTCCGGAACCCCATGTGCTGCCGGCCGGCGGCGTCCACCCAATCTTCGAACCCGAAGGTATGTTCTTCGACGAAGTCTTGATCGTAAAGTCCTTCACGAATCATCGCGTTCGCGATTCCAAGTGCCAACAAGCCGTCGGTTCCCGGGTTTATCGGCACCCAGCGGTCGGCTTTGATTGCGGTCGGCGAACGCCGCGGGTCGACATGAACGAGCAGCCCTCGGGGACGATCACTGCTGCGCCGCAGACGCGCGTATGCCTGCGCGGTGTGAACCGGACCGATCCACGACTCAAGCAAACTGGCGCCGAAAGAGAGGATGAACTGCGACTCGGCCAGATCGTAAGCTTGCGGCGTTTTAACTCCTTGCATCAACTGGTGGGCAAGCGCCGGTTTCTCCGGATCGAAGCAGCGAACTCGAATGTAATTAGGCGTTCCGTAGGCTTGCGCGAATCGGCTCCAGAGCGCATCGCGATAGCCTCGGTATTGTCCGCCCAAAATCACCGCCGTGTGGGCAAGACCTTTGGACCGAAGATCGGACAGCCGGGACGTCACCATCGAAATGGCCTCATCCCAGCCGATGGAGCGAAATTGCCCGCCTCCGCGATCGCGCACCATGGGTCCCTTAATGCGGTTGGAATCGTAAAGCAGCTGTAATCCACCAAAGGCCTTGGGACAGAGTGAACCGCGGTTAATGGGATGGAGAGGATTTCCGGAGATCCCTGCGACCTCGCCGTCGAGCGTGCGCACCATCAGGCCGCAGCCGCCTGGGCACTGTTGGCAAATAGACGGAACAACGACTTCCTCGGGTTTCGCCCAGCGTTGTACGTCGCCGGCAACCTGGTCCACGGCGGAGATTTGGCTCTTGACCAAGGCTGCTGCACCAGCAGTTCCGCCCAGCGCTTGAATGAATTGTCTACGCGTAAAACGCATCTAGATCCTCATCGATGGCAGACAATGCAATTGTTCGCCCAGTTCGGCGCCCCTGTTGATGCCCCGTGTGCCGCATCCTCCTTGGGCGCGTTTGATTTCGCTCGCGATGCAACCTTCAAATGGCAGGCGATACAGTCGTCCATTGAAAGTGTTTTTAGCGGCCGCGGTGGTGGATAATCGAGGGTTTCCATGGGCCCGTGGCAAGTGCGGCACTCAACCTTCGCTACTGTGACATGGACACGGTGCGTAAAATAAACATGAGAAGGCATACGCCAGACCCGCTGCCAGGGAACTTCCTGCGCCTTTTCGCCGTAGTCTTTGAGTTTCTTAATTTCCGGGCTCTGGGATTCCATCGCCGCATGGCACCCCATGCAAACCGCAATGGGCGGCCGCCCGGCGACGACATCGGTCTCGACTCTCTGATGACAAGTGGTGCAAGGAAGACCCTGTGCGACGTGTTTTTTGTGCGGGAATTCGATGGGCTGTTTCACACCCCCCACCCCCACACCTCCCCAAAACACCCAGCCCAACACTCCGACAATTACAAGGATGAAAACAAGGGGGATGACTTTCTGTTTAGCAATCACCGGATCGTAATTTCCTTAGTTGTTCTTGCTGGATGACTGGGTAAGCTTGCGGCCGAACCGATAAGCTTATCGCAGGACTTCGCAAGCCTTATGCCACCGATATTGCGCGGAAAGTCAGCGCAAGGGCGGCTGATTTTTCCTAAGGTTTGGAATAGGCGCCGGTCACGATTGCATGCGCAGGAATGACGGGTAATGGCGAAATTCGCTTCGCTGCAAGGGGGCTTTACAAGTTTTAAAAAAACCCGAGTTTGCGATGCCGCTTGATGATAGTCGCGGACGCCTGATTGTTTGTGCGGATGCACGACAACGCGATTTGCGTCGTAGAAGACTGAAGGGGAGATTTGAGCGAGAAAAGCTAAGGAGTTTTCTTGACGCCTGGCGGCGGCATGACCTGGGCTCCAAGGCGGGCCCGGCTTTCGGCAATCAACTTTTCGACCGTAGCAACATCTTTGGAGTCGGGAGGCACCAGGCGAATAAACGCCTCCCAGGTCTGGATCGCCCCGACGTCGTCGCCTTTCGCCTGAAGCGCCAGCGCTTTATCCCACAGGGCATGAAGGTAAGAAGGATTTTGGCGCAGGGCATCATCGTAGTAACGCAGGGCGGTATCTAGATCTCCCTGTTGGGCCGCGACATTGCCCAGATGCGTGATGGCCTCCGGATTGCCGGGATCTTTGTCTAAGACAGCCCGATAATTTCTCTCGGCTTCTTCCAGTTGCCCTTTATCGAGTAAAAGGTGGGTCTCCGCAAGAAGCTGCGCAATGGGCAGATCTGGAGGAGGAGAGGCAGGGGTAAAAAATTGCTTGACCAGCAGGGCGCCAAATACACCCCCGGCGATTAGAAGAACGACGGCGCCTACAAACAGTAAAGCTTTGCGCTGTTGAGCCGCCAATAGCCCCTGCTTCTCCTCTTTGCGTTGTTAGCTTTAAACGATGAGTCAGAACTTAAATCTCACGCCAAGAAAACCAGTGTGAGCTTCATAGTTACCCTTGAGCCGGTCGCCAAGAAAAATCGAGTTTCGCGCTCCGCTGTCAACATCGCCCATCCAGAGCTTCATCACGTCCACTCCGGCATCCTTCGTGGAATAGGCGTTGAAGTAATAGCCGAATCGCAAGTCGACGTTTTTGTGCAGAGCGTACTCAAAACGGGCAAGCAGCTCGTGCCAGCGATTCGAAATTGTCGGGTAATCCGTCGCCGGGGTATTGCCCGGTGTCGAATTTCCGCTTGCCCTGACTTGGCTAACGCCCTGGGAGTAGCCGTATTGCAGGCGAAAGGCCAGCAGATTCTTGATCAAATCGGCGTCCATTCCGATTGAGAACGAGTGGACCTTCTCTCTGCCCCTGCTGGTCCACAGGCTCGAAGGGCAGTTCTCCGGAGTTTGCTGATCACGACCCGGGCAACCATTGACATTTTGAGCGCTTCGTTCCATGGCTCTCAATTTCCAATCCAATCGATCCCAGTTGTAGTCGCCGAAGAAACGCGCCCACTCCAGCGGCGAATAGATGAAGCCGACCGAAGGCGAATAGTTAATCTGTCTCCTCAAACCGACAACCGTGCGCGGATAACGATCATTGACAAGGTCGAACCCGCCGTGAATCGTTAGATTTTGCAGCGGGCTGATCTGCGTGAAGAGGCTAAACTTGTCGCGATTGCGCGCCGCCTCGTCGACCTTTCGCAGCGCCTCGAGCCTCTCTTCCCTAAGTTCATCCGGAGTCAGTCCCGTTTCGTATACCACCGCCCTCCCAGCGTCATAATCGCTGGCATCGCGCAAGAGGCGCCTGTAACTCGCGCGGAACAATAGCCAAGAATTTGGCTTGATATCGAATGTCGGCCCGAAGCTATGCTCATTGGCGTTTAGCACTTCACGCCTTTCCCGGTGCGTCCTCTCCCAGCCGTAGCTGAACTTGCCCTTGAGCCACCGTGTGATGTCGTACGCTGCATCAAGACCGATATTCTGCTTCGAGTATGAATAGGGAAAAGATCTCAAGTCTTCGTCGTCTGCTGTTTCTGAGCCATCGGTTGCGACATACCCATCTGGCAGGAATAACCTCTTGCTCCTGTTATCGAGGTCGTAGTAGCGATAGTAAGCTTTCAGGTTCAGGCGGCTGAAGTAGCGGTTCACCAGCGTCAAATTGACCATTGTCGGCCGGACATCGCCATCCAGACTGCTCCGGAGTAACGCCGGTTGCGTGAGAGCCGTGTTGGTCGTGAATGGGAGAAACT
>JBFJNS010000075.1:0-9834 GCA_041618055.1 Binatia bacterium | reverse complement strand
TCCGGGGCATGTCTTTTAACTACGAGGACTATTCCGGCTTCGAGGCATTCTCAGCGAGGTCGAGAAACGAGGCGACCACTTACCTGGATGCGAAGGTGCAACAGTTAAAAAACGAGGGAGTGGCCGACGTCGACTCGTTCGTCTCTGAAGGGGAGCCCGCGGAGACGATTATAGAAGAGTTGAAGGGCAGACCGAACGGCTTGATTGCGATGAGCACCCACGGACGCTCCGGTGTGAATCGGTGGCTACTCGGGAGTGTCACCGAGAAGGTCGTGCGGCATTCCGGCAACCCGTTGCTGGTGATTCGAGCGACTTGACGCATGGCCACTTGAGATTAGACGGTGGAAACGCCGAGCAATGATGAGAATGTCGCCGTGCAAGCGCTACTCATTTTCAGCCTCGCGCGAACGAACGCGCCGGCAAAGCCGCTGATTGAGAACGGGTTCATGCCCCAGGCGCCATTAATAGCTGAGAGGTTCCTTTGCGAATAAAGCGTTGAGATTTTGGATTCAAGTGATGCAGCTTATCCACTCCCAGAACCTTTCCGATCTCCGTCCCTGCCAGTCGCTATGTTGGCTCTCTCACACTTCGGATTGCGCTGGCATAGCCTTCCTGTAACGCTTCGCGCACCTCGGTAATGTGCTCCAGCGACTTACCGACATCCGCGCGACCCCCGGTCACGATGCCCTGGGCATCGAGAAGTCGGAAGCCCGCCAGATTGGTGCGCTGAGCGTCGAGCAATATCGAGCTCAATCTCGCACCAACCTCCCGGGCAATCTTGCTTGCGTAACGGGTACGATAAACTTTGTGAGCCGAGCAGTGTATGCACCGCAGCGTTTCAAAACCTTGAAGCCTGATTGCCGCAAGGTAAAAATATTGACATCATAATCGAAACCCAAGACGTTTGACGAAAGTCCAACGTTTCAGCGAATTCGAGTCGTAAAAAGAGCAGGAGGTTTTTTCATGCCCGTCATTGATGCCGATACGCACGTCGACGAGTCCGAAGACACCTGGAGAAAACTGGAAGGCACCCCTTACGCCAAATACATACCGGTAACGGTTACGCTACCCCCCGATGAGGCCAAACGCGCCGGCTATACCGCGACGAATAGCCGTTGCTGGCTCGTTGAAGGAAGGCTTCAGAACCGCGCCATCCGCGATGAAGTCAACCATCCGCCCCGGGTGCGGCGGGAGCTCCAGGACGTGCCGGGGCGCGTGGCCCACATGGATGAGATGGGCGTGGATGTCCAGGTCATCTTCCCCACATTCTTCATTCGCTACAACACGAGAAATGCGGAAGCTGAGTGGGCGCTGACCACGACCTACAACCGCTGGCTTGCCGAGAAATGCGCGCAAACAAACGGGCGACTTCGGTGGGCAGCGGTGCTGCCGCAGTTGCTGCCCGACAGAGCGGTTGAGGAGCTGCGCTGGGCGAAGGAACACGGCGCCTGCGCCATTTTTAAGCGCGGGTTCGATCTCGACAGGAATGTCACCGACCCGCACTTTTTCCCAATCTATGAAGAGGCGAGCGCGCTCGACCTGGCGCTGTGCATCCACACCGGTCATCCTTTGCCTGGACACGAATGGGACAGGGGCTTTCCCATCATGTATTCCTTCAGCGCGCTGGCGAGCTCGGCTGTGCCGAAAATGTTCCCGAAACTTCGGTTTGGGTTTATTGAAGCGGGAGCCTCGTGGATTCCGTACGCCATTTCCCAGTTGGGGGCGCAAAAACGCCAGGGGCTGCGAGGTCAGCAGCGGCGGCTGCCCAATCTGTATGAACTGGAACCGGATCTATTCCGCGCGGGCCGGGTGTTCATTACCATTGACCCTATTGACGATGTCGAGTCACTGCTGCGGTTCGGAACAGAAGACAGCCTGATGATTGGCACAGACTACAGCCACACGGACATCTCCGCCAACCTGAGCGCGCTGGACGAGGTGCGCAGCTGGGCGGAGGAGGGCAGGATCGGCACGGCTCAGGCTCACAAGATCCTGGAAACAAACCCCCAGGCGTTCTACGGCCTATAAGCGGCAATGGTGATCCCTCGACAGGCTCGGGACCAAAGGCGTTCAATGGGTCCGTTCGTAGTTTGAGTCGATATTTGGAAGAAAAGTAAACCGCCTTTCAGCAGTTTGGATATGTTCTGCATCCCAAATGCATTTAAGGAATCGCTGCCGGGAGTCAAGCCGTTCGATGCAAGGGCAAGGCTACTGTGGCTTAATCCGGTGCGGCCTTGCCGGTAACGGAAGAAGCATGGCAATGTCTTCGCCGGCTGGCCGCGCGCCAAAGAGATCAGCGGCGCTTTAGGCTCGTTTCCCCCTCGTCTTCTAGGCAGAGCTCCTCGCTCGGTTGATCCGATGATTCAATGCATTGTGATTTGAGGACAGTAGAAGTCTGTTCCCATAACCGTATATAAAAGAATGATGACTTCAGGCGGGCGGGCAGGCAGTTCTGCTAGGGGTAAGCGACCATTGATGACAAAAGACAGGACACTTCGGCTCGATGACGGGCGGTTGCTGGGCTATACAGTTTACGGCGATCCTGAGGGTCAACCGGTTTTCTACTTTCACGGTTTTCCAGGCTCGCGCGTCGAGGCGCATCTCGCCGACGGCGTCGCATCGCGACTCGGCATGCGCCTGATCGCCATCGATCGGCCGGGCTTTGGGCTTTCGGATTTCCAACCGCGTAGAACCCTGCTCGAGTGGCCCGATGACGTGGTCAAGTTAGCCGATGCGCTGGGAATCAACCGCTTTGGCGCCATTGGCGTTTCAGGAGGCGGCCCCTACGCGGCGGCCTGTGCGCTGAGGATCCCCCAACGTCTGAACGCAGTGGCGATCGTTTGCGGCCTCGGCCCGCTCCAAACTCCAGGCGGCACCGATCGAATGATTCGGTATAATGATTGGACGTTCTTTCTCGGCCGTCGACTGCCCTGGTTCGCAAAAATATTTTTCTGGCGCATGGCGCGCCGGGTGCGATGCAATCCGGAGGGGATGCTCAGGCGCATTTCTGGCGCACTGCCCGACCCCGATAGGGCAGTGCTCGCGAAGTGCGAGGTGATAACCGTATTGAAGGACAACGTCATCGAAGCTTTTCGCGGCGGAAGCCGGGGCGCCGCATGCGAATTGCTGCTGCTCACGCGCCCATGGGGTTTCTCGCTGGCAGACATCACCGTGGGGGTAAAGCTTTGGCACGGGGAACAGGATTTAAGTGTGCCGCCCAGCATGGGCCGCTTTCTGGCGCGCGCGATTCCAGACTGCCGGGTCGTCTTCTATCCCAACGAAGGCCATTTTTCCTTGGTCATAAATCACATGGAGGAGATCTTGACCGATGTGCTTGCGTGATGAAGGCCGAATGTCCGCCCCGCTGTTTTTTGTCAAGACCATTGACGCCTCATGACTTTCGCGAAGGGCTCCGGCGCGTCTCCGCTCTTCTCACCGCCGCAACTCACCTCTTGTCCGATGACATCATAACAGGCCTGGCTCAATTCTTTGCGGCCTTGAGAGGCATTCTGTAATTGCAAGGTGTCTATCTTTGGGTGAATTTTGACCGAAACGTCGATGCGCTTGGTGCCCAAAAGATCCCAGAGATGGGGAGCGAAAGACATGTCACCGTACCAGTAAATGCGGTCTCTATTTGCCGCCGTCACGGGCTGGTGGTCGATGGACTTGTAGCTAAGGGTCAAAGGAACGACAGGAGAACGGGCCATGAGCGGGGCCGCAAAGAACGAGGACTGAAAAGGATGTAGCCGCTCTCCGTTAGTTGAGGTGCCTTCGGGGAATATCAGGACGTTCGCTCCTCCGCTCAGCGCCAGGGAAATCCCGTCGACGATACTAGCGATGCCGTTTTTGTTTTCTCGATCAACGAAGATGGTTCCCAAAAGTGTCAGCAACTGGCCGATCACCGGCCATCGCTTAACCTGTAGCTTGGTTACAAATATCACCGGAAAGAGACTCCCCAGCACGATCCCGTCGAGATAACCAAGGTGATTGCAGACGATGTAGTGACCGCCTGCGGCAACAACATTTTCCTTTCCCTCCACGGCGATTCTTACGTTCAGGAGGTTCCTTAGCATGCCGGTAAATGTCTTCATGAGTCCGGTGACGATTTTCCATCTGGGCAGCCTCAAGATGGAGATTCCTAATGAGACAAAAAACGCGCAAATGAGAAATCCGGAGAAAAACAAGACCAGAAGGATGAACTTGAGCGTCCGCACATTGTGCCTTTAAGAACAGGGGACGTTCGCGAAATGGTTTAGAGTGAGATGTTTTATATATTAATAATATCTCCCAAGCTCCCGTCTGTCAAATATTTCAGGAGCATGGCTATTGCCTGCGTAGCGAAAGGCGCATGGTATCAAAGTGCTCGTTAGGACCGGGACGAAACACCCGCGCAAGCCAGCCAAGCAGGGCGGTATTTCACGGTAGGCAGTTAAACCCGAATTCCGCAACAGACAGAAGGGTTACTGGAGGAGCCTGGGGGAAACCTTCGGTTGACCTTAGCAGATCGAATTCGATACGGTTTCACTAGAATTCAGTCGCACCAATAAAAATATATTTGCGGAGGTGAGCGATGACGCAACGCAATTCGACTTTACGCGGGAGAGTAATCGCCGGCCTCATGGGGTTTTTGCTGTTTGCTTTGCCGGACCAGAGCATATCGCAAACGGCGGTTTCCATGGGCACATCGAGCGTCGGCGCACGCTTTCACATATTGGCCGTCGGCATGGGCGATGTGATCAGCCGGCACTCCAAATTAAACGTAACCGTAGAGCCAATCGGCGGCAGCGACGCAAACGTGCGCGCCCTAAAGGCGAAGAGAATTGATTTTGCTCTCGTTAATTCGCTCGCGGCCACGCATGGATTTCGCGGGATCGGTTCTTTCAAAAAGGAAGGGAAGTCGCCTCTGCGGCTTGTCTTTCAAGGCGGCCTTGCGGCACGCGCCTTGGTCGCGCGCGCGGACAGCGGCATACGCACACCCGCAGATCTGCGCGGGAAGAAGGTCCAAGGGCGCCGCCGTGCGCTTGCCGATCTCGAAGCGGTGCTCAAGCAACTCTTGAAAGTGTACGGCGTACCCGAAGGCGAGGTGACCGTTTACGCTCATTCCAACACCAACGAGCAGGTCGAGGCGCTCAAGTTGGGCACGGCCGACGCCGCCATGATGCCTTTCGGCAGCCCCAGAACCGCCTCACCCCCGATACGGCGTCTCGCAGAGACGGTACCGCTCGTTGTTGTCGGCTTCGATAAGGACAAAATCCCGGCCATACTGGAGAACCCGGACTTAGCCGGTTTTGCGCCCTCGACCATACATAAAGGGGCCATCAAGGGGGTTGAGAAAGACCTCACATCGCTCGCCCTGACGGAGTATATGGTGGGACGGGCCGACTTAACCGACGAGGTAGTCTATGAGTTCACCAAAGCCTTTATGACTAATCTCAAGGATTTTTATCCGGTCCATGCTTCCGCCAAGCAGTATGGGCTGGACAGCAGCCTGGAGCCCCCCGCCATCGCCTATCATCCGGGGGCCGTGCGTTACTATAAGGAAATTGGGCGCTGGACTGCCGAACTGGAGAGTCTGCAGTCAAAGTTACTAAAGTAGGTGCCCGTAATTCTTAACCGCGCGACTCCCGTCCGACGGTCAAAAACATGACAGACTCTCGTGCCGGGGCGATCTACGAACGGGTGATGGAGGCGTTGGCTTTTTCTGCCGCCCTCTATCACCTCGTCATCGTAAGTCGCATCCCAACCTACTTTGGCTTCTTTTTCCCCACGCCGCGCCACAGAGCGGTCAGTCTGCTGTTCGCGCTCGTGATGGTTTATCTCAGCACCTCGATCCGCGGCAAGCGCAGGCTCGGCATCTCGTGGTTCGACTCGCTAATGTTGATTCTTGGGGTCGTGGGGCTGGGGTACGTCATCATTTTTTATGAGCAGGCAAGCGACTACGAAGCCTACGGTTTTCTCGATTTCAAAGGGATGGTTTTGGCGTTTGGTTTGGCCATTTCGCTTCTCGAAGCCCTGCGCAGGCTTACCGGCTGGATCTTGCCGTCACTCATCCTGCTGTTCTTACTGGGAGCTCGCTTTCAAAGCGTTCTTCCCGGCCTGCTCTTTGGAAAAGGTTATTCGTGGGATCGCCTGGGCTACGCCATCTATGTGCCGGGGGAAGGTGTATTCGGTGTGCCACTAGGCGTAGCTTCGACCATCGTCATCGTCTTCCTCATGTTCGCTGCTTTGTTGCAAAGTGCGGGTGTGGGCGAGTGGTTTAGCCGCTTGGCCCTCTCCGTCGCCGGCTGGACGCGGGGTGGTCCGGCAAAAACAGCCGTCCTGGCTTCAGCCTTTTTTGGCACGATTTCCGGTTCACCTTCGGCCAATGCGGCGACCACCGGCGCGTTTACCATTCCCCTGATGAAGCGCACGGGTTACACGCCGGCATTCGCGGGCGCGGTGGAAGCCTCAGCTTCCGTCGGCGGACAGATTTTACCACCCGTGATGGGCGCCATTGCCTTCGTCATGGCAGATTTCCTGGGAGTGCCTTACGTCGAAGTGGCTAAAGCCGCCATGCTTCCCGCGGTACTTTACTTCATCATTGTCTTCATGGGCGTGGATTTTGAGGCGGCGAAGCGCGGGCTGAGCGCTATTCCGCGCTCAGAATTGCCGTCGTTGACCGCAACGGTGCGGGAAGGCTGGTTCTTCCTGCTACCGATCGGGCTACTCGTTTACCTGATGCTGGTCAAACAGTTTGATCCCGACATGGCTGGGATCTTCAGCCTTCCCGTGCTGGTCATGGTGAGTTTTTTTTCTCGCGACAAAGCGCGACGCTTGTATCCGCGCACGGTTTTTCGCGCACTGGTCGACGCGGTCAAAACATGGCTCTTACTGGCGATCCTCACGGGCGCCGTGGGCATGCTGGTCGCCGCTCTGGGACTCAGCGGCCTGGGCATCAAGTTCTCGCGCTTCCTCGTGGATTTGAGCGGCGGCAATCTGCTGGCCGCTCTAGTAATGGTTGGAGTGGGCAGCTTGATTTTGGGAATGAGCATGGATTCCTTGCCGGCCTACATTACGGTAGCCACATTGTCCGCCCCGGCTCTGATTCTCATGGGCGTGCCGGACATCGCCGCGCATTTGTTTGTTGTCTACTGGGGATTGGCGTCTCATATTACCCCGCCGGTCTGCATCACGGTTTATGTCACCTGCGGCATCAGCGGCGCGGGCATCTGGGAAACGGGTCGGGACGCGGTGCGATTGGCCATCGGCAAGTACCTCTTGCCCTTTTCGTTTGCCTTAAATCCGGCGCTCTTGCTGATGGGTCCGGTCAATTCGATCCTGATGGGGGCGGCATCAGCGTTCGCGGGCGCCGTCAGTGTTTCCGCGGGAACCATCGGTTATGGGCTTCGCCGCCTCGGACCGTTTGAGCGTGTGCTTCTGATCGCGGGCGGTGTGCTGCTCATTCTACCGGGCCTGCGTACCTTGGTCGCGGGCGGCATTCTGGTGGCCATTGCTCTTGTGCTTCAGCTCCCGCTACTGCAACCGGGAGCCACGGAAAAGGTTCCTCCCGCGCGTTGACTGAACGCCGATGCGTTGAGTTGCTCTGTCGAGTCGAATGCGTTGCGCTTCTTTTTGCACGGGGCATCTGGCTTTGCCGCAATCGGCCGACATTGATTCGGCCCGAACTGGCCCCCACTTTTTCAACCACCCTTTTTTTTCTCATCCGCATCTGGCGTGACCATAATTTTTTCACGGCCTCACGGATAACGAGAGAGGTGCTCTAACGGCCTATACGTGCCGCCGTTGATGGAAAATCGCAATGGCTAAGAGGGCCTCACATTCTTCAAATTTCCCGTCCGTTTCGAGAACTTCTATAAAGCGGCGGAAACATCTCAGATGTCTCAAGCCGCTCGGGGGTTGCGGTTACCAGAGACAATGCGAGATGGTTCTTTGACGTCCACATGCCGGTGGCTGACAACGGGAAACCCAAAGGCCGCCCGTATTTGATTCGCTTTGCTGGAGGTCCACGTTGCAAACCGGTGCCGTGCGAAGAAAATTCAGCCTGCGCAACGGAGAATCTTTTGGCAATCGCTGCATTTCATCGTACAATACACACTTACTTCGATCACTTGACGCCCATTGAGAGAGATTGAGGGATATGCGGACCCGAGACAAAATTCTCATCGTCTTGTTTTCTATAACTCTGGTGCTAGGGGCGTTCATCCTTTTTTACGCGCCTGACAATGACATTTCCTTGCGTCGTTTTCGCTTGCTGCTTTTCAAAGATCCCGCGCAATTAATCAATGATGCGATCCTCAATTCCGGAGACTCGGCGACTCTGTGGTACGCCGGCGTCGCGCTATTTGCGATCATTGTGATCGGCCTCGTATTGAAGATGGCAAGCGGCCAGGAACTGAGAATTTTTAGAGAGCGACTTGTCCAAACGGAAGTCGCCAAGGCTGAGCTGGAGACGTCGCTGCAGGATAGCCTGTGGAGAGAGAAGCACGCCCGAGAGGCACGAGATGTCGCCCTCAAAGACCTGGAGGAAAGCGTCAACAGGGCTTTCTCCGTCGAACGCCAACTCAACGAAGCCAAGAGCCTGTTGAAGGCTCAGGATAGAGACCTCAAGAACCTGCGGACGCAATTGAACGCGCTGACGGAGCGGCAGAGCGAGATGGTCGCGGGGATGACGCGGGGACAGGAGCGGAGCGTGCTCGGGGACGAGCTGCGCAAAAAGGCAGACCTCCTGCAGGCGAAAGAATCTGCCATTAAGGAGTTAGCGAAGAACTTTACAAGCAAAATTCGCGCTTTGGACAATCAGATCAACGTGAAAGAAAAGCTCCTAAAAGAGCGTGATAAAGAGATGGGGGCGCTCAGGGCGCAATTGAGCGAAAAGGAGGCGGCCAAAAATCGGGCGGAAAGCTCTCTCAGGGAGGAGATGGGGAGGGTAGAGGAAGCGTTGCACGCAAAGGACGCCGCGATCAGGCAGCTGGACGAAAACTTAAACGGGAAAGTTCATGCGTTGGAATTGCAGTTAACTGAAAACCGCGAATTGTTGCAGAACCGGACTGGGGAAGTAAACACGCTCAAGGCCGAAGTGAACGGCCTGGCGGGGCGGTTGGCCGAGATGGGATCGGCTAAGGAGCGAGCGGAGCAATTGCTGCAAGAGGAGGTCAGAAAAATAACGAGGATTCTCCACGGAAAAGACACCGCTTTGAAAGAGATGCAGGAAAGCTCCAGGACAAAGGTCGCGGCCCTAGAGGAGCAGCTTGCGGCGCAAGAGAAGCTCGTGGCGGACCGTGACGCGGAAATAGGGACGCTCCGGTCCAAAGTGAATGCCCTCGCCGAGACGACGTTGGCCCGGGACCGAGCAGAGAGCTTGCTGGCCGAGGAGCTGAGACTGGAATTGCAGTCAAAAGATTCCGCCATGAGAGACCTGGAGAAGAGATTAAATGGGAAGATCCACGGTCTGGAACTGCAGTTAAGTGAGAAACAAGATCACCTGGAGAACCGCGGCAAAGAGCTAGAGGCCCTCAATGCCGAAATCGACACCCTGACGGGGCGATTGAGCGAGATGGCATCGGCAAGGGAACAAATAGAGCGTTCGCTGCGACAAGAGCTTAACGAGCAAGGCGTGCTTATAGAATCGAAGGATGCCGCCGTCAGAGAGTTAGAAACGAATCTGACCGCGCTTGTCCATGCGTTGGAAGGTCGGTTAAGCGAGAAAACGGCGGCTTTGAAAGAGCGCGACACAGAGCTTGGCGCCCTCAGATCGCAGTTGGCCAAGATGGGATCGGCTGAAAAAGAAATTGAAAACTTGCTGCGCAATGAACTCAAGAAGACGACGGAGGTCTT
>JBFJNS010000074.1:0-9856 GCA_041618055.1 Binatia bacterium | reverse complement strand
CTACATCCGCTTTGCCGTCCCCGTCGTAATCCGCCGCCACCGGTTTGTCTTGGGGTGCTCCGCCCCAGCCTACCGTCGTCTGACCGCCATCAGAGGATCGAACAATGAACCATAACCCATCCCGATATACCGCAACGTCCGCTTTCCCGTCCCCGTCGTAATCTCTTGGCACAGGTATGTCCTCCGCCGCGCCGCCCCAGCCTACTGTCGTTACCCCGCCATCCGAAGATCGAATGATGAACCATAAGCCATCCCGATACACGGCCACGTCCGCTTTCCCGTCCCCGTCGTAGTCCGCGGCCACGGGTTTGTCCTGAGCCGCCCCGCCCCAGCCTACCGTCGTCTGACCGCCATCAGAGGATCGAACAATGAACCATAACCCATCCCGATATACCGCAACGTCCGCTTTCCCGTCCCCGTCGTAATCCTTCGGTACGGGTATGTCTTGCGCTGCCCCGCCCCAGCCTACCGTCGTCTGGCCGCCGTCGGAGGAGCGGATGATGAACCAGAGCCCATCGCGATAAATCGCGATGTCGGATTTGATGTCGCCGTCAAAGTCAACCGGCACCTTCGCGTCCAGGTCCAGAACGTTGTTGAAGAACCAGCTAAAGCCGGTGTTAAAGAAGGCATTGGCCGTTGTGATGCGAATGTGCCTGCTGTTAATGAAGAGACCGTTTACTTTGCACACGGCGAAGCTGGTTTCAGCGTCGTTGAAACTCAAAACGACATCCGCAGAGGCAGTGAGGCCGGCGTAACTCAGAGTCAGCGTGTAGTCATCGGCTGTGCCCGCGATCTCATCCAGCCCGCTCATGGCATAAAACAATGTCGCCACATCGTCGGCGGCCAACCGGCGTTGGTCTTCGTCAAAAAAAGTCCCCTGCTGCATGACCGCTTCGGTGTTCGGAACTCCGAGCAACGTCGAAACATCACGGTCGCCATTCGCCGCAAAAGAGTGTCCCGGCGGGAGATCGGCCAGGTTGCGACTGTACGTGGTACTGTCCACTTTGGTCGCGATGGTGAACGGGTTGTTGTTCGACTTGCGAAACCAGTGCAGATTGACATCGTCCCCCCTCTGGTCGTCGCCAGAGCCTTTAACCCCGTCCACCCCGGGATTAAGGTTATAAACGCCATCTGTTCCGACGGTCGTCTTTGTGTAATTTTGATCGGCGTCTGGCAGGTTCGACTCCGTTGCAAGGTTTGGATGCGCCATGCCGAGACAGTGTCCGACCTCATGCAGGGCTACCGACTCGAAATCAATCTGTCCGGGAGGAATGTTATTGTTGGCACCGAAAAGAAGATTTCCGGTGGTCGGCGTCAGGCGGTTAAATGTCCGGACAATATTACGAACCGACACTTCCATGGAGGCAGCATTGGGCGAGGCTGGATTAATGCCCACTGTAACAATACGGTTGCCGCCGACGCCGGTGTAGCCTTTAGGATGAGTGATGATATCGACGCCGTTCTGCTCGGCAAAAATGAAGGCGCCGGCGCGAGCCTCGCCGGAAAATCCTAAGATCAACCCAACAACTGTTAAGGCGCAGAGGCAATTTGTACGCCGTCTCCGAGACCACCTCATTGGTTTTAAGAAAACGAAACATCGGGTCACCAGTCCCGATGAAGTTTCATCCGCCGTGTTTTTATTTTGCATTCGCCGGCCCCCTCTTGCCTCTAATGTATGCCATCTATCCTGCGTCATGATCAGCCCGTCCTAGGGTTATGAACATGCCAGTGAAAGGTCGAAAACTATTGGATCTTCTCAAGATCCTGACGCTGCATAAGCGCCAGCAACTCCCGCTCAGCCGCGGCCAGGTTCTGGATCGCCTCGATCTGTGGATGCCGTTCGGCGTCCGACCTGAGGCTGTACCAGGTGATTCTCTTGTGAACATCGCGCACTTCCTGGGTGTTGTAACCGGCGGGCCTGTAGCGATCGAGGCGCACTTCGATGAGCGTAGTGGAGGCGTCCAGAATGGTAAAGAGCGGAGTTTGAATCCCGCCCTGTGCAAAAGTCTCGGCTTCACGCTTGCGTTGACGGACAGCGGCGGCATCGAATTCCAGAATGTTCTTATCGACCAGTGACCTTACGAGATTTTCCATTTCCAGTGGGCCCAGTTGCAAAGCGTAGTCCCCGGCCCGCTTCATGTAGCGGGGATAGTGCACAACAACGTAACCGTCCCCATAAATTTTAAGCGACGGACCGCGATCGGGCTCTCCCATTTCGCCGAGAATCTCCGTAAAGCTCACGACCGGCACCCGCCGGTCCCGCGCATAGCCGAAATCCGCCTGACCCGAGGCGCTTCCAATACCAAACACATACGACAGCGCAAATACAAAAAAAATAAGACTTGTGCGCACGCGCCATAAATCGCGATTCTCCATATCTTGCCTCCCTTGCCGAGAGCTAGACCAGTCATTAAACGGTGCGCTGCTTGGGCCAAAACTTTTATCCTCGCCGCCGGGTATCGTTGGAATGACACCAACCCCCTCCCGGCAGGAGATTTTCGACTCCAAGGTCCGACGCTTCCCGTGTAAGAGTATTTTACACTTTTTTCCGACCCTCGCACTAGAACTGATCTCAAAATAAACTCACGGGGAACCGTGGACATGGCGTCGAGCCTGAGCGCTTTCGCGGCGAGGTTCCCTCCCGCCCTAACAGGCCTGCCCATTTGTTGCGGTGATTATGGCTGGATGGCGAATACCGAAGTAACGATGGCAAAAGTTTCAAATGCAGGCAAGTTCAGTTCGCTAGCGTT
This sequence comes from Binatia bacterium, assembly GCA_041618055.1. GTDB lineage: Bacteria > Desulfobacterota > Binatia > UBA9968 > UBA9968 > JBFJNS01. The sequence goes on along the minus strand of JBFJNS010000074.1, from coordinate 7,106 downwards.
GCAGCAGTTCATGGTAATGGTCAATGGCGTCATTGGCTTTACCCAAGAAGACCATCGCTCCATGATCTAAAACGCAGGCTCTATCGCAATTATTTTTCACAGCCTCGGCGCTGTGAGAGACGAACACGATCGTCTTGCCTTGCGCTCTAAACTCGTTGATTTGCTCTATGCACTTCCGCTGGAACGCCTCGTCGCCGACCGCCAACACTTCATCAACAAGGAGCACGTCGGGATCCAGATTGACCGCCAGCGCAAAACCCAGCCGAGCGTGCATACCTGAAGAATAATTCTTGATTGGCGTATCCATGAACGCTTCCAACTCGGAAAATTCGACAACGGCCTGATATATTTTTTCAATTTCCCTTCGGTTGAGCCCATGTATGGATGCACCAAGAAAAATATTTTCTTTCCCCGTCAGTTCAGGATGAAAGCCCACACCCAGCTCGATCATGGTTCCCATCCTCGCGCCGTTCGGCAAGCTGACCTCCCCATGGGTGGGCGGATAGATTCCCGCGATAACCTTGAGAAGGGTGCTTTTACCGGACCCGTTCCTGCCCACAAGACCGAAAGCCTCGCCCGGGAACACTTCCAAGCTCACGTCCCGCAAGGCCCACAGTGTCTCTTGCTGCTCCCGGTAACGTTTGTGGAAAATACCGATGAATTGTGATTTCAGCGAGTCGGCCTTGTTATGGCGTATGGTGAAGGCCTTCGACACTTTAACGATCTGGATATCCCTGGACAATCGCTTAAACCTCCTCGGGGAACCGGACCTTACGGATGACAAACAAGGAGTAACCCAAACCGAGGGACAGAAAAGCCAGCGCAACAATCACGATGAGCTTTTCGAGGGCGGGAAACGTATTGTGATAGAGGGCATCTTGGTAGGCCAGAATAAAGTAGGAAAGCGGATTCATGTAGAGCACCCGCCTGAGAGACTCCGGGACCGCCTCGATGTTGTAAATGATCGGCGTCAGCCAGAAGACGAGCATCAAAAGTATTTCGGTAAAATGGCGCACGTCTCTATAGAACACCGTCGCAGTGGAGAGGAGGAAACACATTCCCAAAGTAAAAACAATCTGCAGCACTAGAATAGGCAAAAAAGTGATCCACGCCCAAGTCAAAGACACTCTGAAAAAGAGAAAGGCCATGGGAAAGAAAACAATCAAAGCCAAGAGGTACTGCGCCAAATTAAAAAGCACGGTCGCCACAGGGAAAACTTCCATCGGCAGCGCGACTTTCCTGATCAGGTTTCCATTGTCAAGGATCGAGCCGGTCGACATCATCAGCGACTGGGCGAAGAAATTCCACGGAAGAATACCCACCATGATGAAATAGGCAAAATTCGGCGGGCCGCTTCGAAGCATGTGGCCGAAGACAAAACTATACACGAGGATGAGCAAGAGAGGGTTGGCAAGAGACCACAAAAAGCCCAGCACGGAATCCCGGTATTTTAACTTCAGGTCCTTTAGGACCAGGTTCTTGATTAACTCGCGATAGCGGAAAAGAGAGGGCATGTGATGGGCAGGCTTATAAATCGACTATGGAATCATCACCCAGCAAGAGACGGAGCGCCTTGTGCGGACCGTGGTTAGTCGCCACCTTCACATTCCGGCCCAACACGCTATCTTCCAATCGATCGATCCCGTCGATATCGCAATTCTCCAGAACCACGCAGTGCTCGACCACGGACCCGCGAACTTGAGTCCCGTTGCCGATGCTGCTGTAAGGCCCGATGAAAGAATTCTCGACCCGAACATTTTCACCGACCACGACGGGGCCTCGAATCTTGCTTTGGATGATTTTCGCCCCACGTCCGATTTGAACGCGCCCGATGATCTGACTACTGGGGTCCACCTCGCCCTGGATATCTCGCCGGATCCATTCGTCCAACACCACCGTGTTGGCGGCCAAGAGATCGTCCTTCTTGCCGGTATCGAGCCACCAGCCGTCCACGATATGGCTTTCGACCCGCAGTTTCCAATCCAGTAGTTTTTGAATAGCATCCGTAATTTCCAGTTCGCCGCGACCCGACGGAGAAATTTGCTCGATGGCCCGGTGGATCGCCGCAGAAAATAGATAAACCCCGACTAGAGCCAGGTTAGAAGGAGGAAGATCAGGCTTCTCCACAAGCCTGACCACCGCGCCGTCGCGGTTGATTTCCGCGACGCCAAAACGTCTTGCGTCCTCCACCTCTTTCAGAAGGATGACGGCATCACAACTCAGGCGGTGAAACTTACTGATGAAGGCCTCGATCCCGGAGCCGATCAGGTTGTCACCCAAATACATCACGAACGGAGCATCGCCCAGAAAGGGGCGAGCGGTCTTGACGGCGTGAGCCAAGCCTCCGGGGTGTTCCTGCAGGATGTATTGAATTCGGATGCCCCACCGTTCACCGGACCCGACAACGCGCCGAATCTCCGCGCCCGTTTCCGGCGAGATGATCATCCCTACGTCCGAGAGACCTGCCCGGGCCATATTATCCAGGACATGAAACAGAATAGGGCGATTCGCTACCGGAATCAGTTGCTTCGCCCCTGTATAGGTGATGGGTCGAAGGCGGGTTCCTTGGCCGCCGCTCAGGACTAGTGCTTTCACGTGACTATTCTGTTAATAACAAACTCGGCAAGCTTTGTCATCTTGGTCGAGCACTGCGGTCGGGTTTGGTGCGTGCCGTGAAGCACTCTGTATCCCAGTCTATTGCTGCCGGTATTGTTGCTTGTCTCGTGGAATCTGAGTCCGCGCAAATGGCAAATACTGGGAATTGGGTGCATAACCCAAAAAACTCGTTGCGCAGAAAAGCGGCGCCTCGAGCAGCTACCCCCTCCGTTCCCATTACCAAGGCAACCCTTTCGGGTCACGTCCCGTTCGCGGGAAGAACCATCGTTACCTGAAAGAGCGATCCTCCTACTCCGGTTTGTTTAGCCCCTCCCGTCCCCAGCCTTCTGCGATCAATCGGGTGTGCTATAATTACGTGTTTTTATGTGCTAGATTGCGGTTATTCTTCGATTGTATAACAACAACCGTTTTTTCTAGCCCCAACAAAGAGGCCCAAGTGGCACCAACATTCAGCGTCATCATTCCGACTAAGAATCGGCACGAGCTGATTCGAGAGCTTCTCGGTAGCGTTAGGAAACTCAACGGCCTCCATCGAATCGGTCCGGAAATCATCGTTGGAGATAATATTTCCAACGACGAGACCTGGGACGTGCTGCAGCGAGAGGCCGCCAATTTCCCCGTTCCTCTGCGCCTGCTTCGAGTTAACTCTGGTGGTAAGTCAGCCGTGTTAAATGAAGCCGTGCGGATCGCGAACAACGAAGTTTTGGTTTTCGTGGACGACGATGTCATTCCGGACAGGGGCTGGCTTGAGGCATGGGAAAAATTCTTCGCCGCCGGCAAATACAAGGCAGCGCAAGGCAGAATAGGCATTCAAGCGCCGGATAGCGAAGACCCTGAAACTCAAAGGCTCATCGAGCGCTATCGCACTATTCCGCAATTTGATTCCCCGCCGAAAGGGAAACAGCTTCACTCTTTGAATGGCGCCAACATCGCGGTCTTGCGAGAGGCCGTGCGAAGCGTCGGCGGGTTCGACGAGCGACTTGGTCCTGGAGCCTCGGGAACGTCGGAGGACGTGGATTTGGCACGACGTCTGAATCAATCCGGCGTTGCGATCGGTTTCACGCCTGACGCCATCGTCTATCATCGAGTGGATCGGGAGAGGTTGACGGAAGAGTATTTTAAATTCATCCACCGGCTTCAGGGAAAAAGCCGTCTAATCATTAAAGATCGAGCCATAACCCACATATTGCTTGAGCTCAGTCGCGTCTCCGCCCAATGTGCATTTTATTCCATAGTCGGGCGCGAGCGGCGCATGTACCGTAGCAAAGGTCGGATCTATCATTATTTGGGGATGCTAGAGGAAAAGTGGAACGGGCACGCAAAAAAATGATCGGTTCGTCCCATCCCCCTCCAGGAAGGCATTCCGCCGCCTAATTCAGCGTACTCCTCTGCGCCCCTAAACCCAGCAGGTTGAAATCGAAACTAAAGCTCGTCTTGGACGGGTTAATGTCATGGGTGAGTTTGAAGGTCAAACTCCAACACTCACAGGATGACAGAATTTTGGTCGCCGCATGAACCCCGATAAACCGGCTGTCGCGCGCATCATAGGTCGAGCTGAGCAACAGGAGCAGATTATCCGTCGCATGATAGAGCAGGCTTGCCCCGACATTGCCCACGATGTTTTTGTTAAAACGTGTACAACGAGGATCGCTGGCGTCGGGGCAAGTCGGGGGCCTGTCCAGGTCCAAGTTGGCATTCTCTGCGAGCAGACCGGTTTGTCCAAAGGGAAAAGAAGGTCCACTGCGAAGAAACGCATAGCTCAAACTAATCGCGTTTGGGCGATTGAAATCGGGGTCCAGTGTGCGCCGCGTCATCGGCCGCGGATCGATGAGGGCAAAAGTCGCTCGGGCCTGAGTGAAGTGCCAGGGTCCTGGATCGATACCCCCGTCAAAGCCAAAGTTCAAATAGCTGAGTGGAGATAACCGCAGCCGGATGTCCAAATCGGATAGAGTGTCACCGCCTTTTCGCTCTTTATCAATGTCGTAGCTTAACGCTAACCCCAGATACCCCAACTCCCGAATTTCGCCCGCGATGGCGGGGCTCAGCAACTCGACGTCCTTTTCGCCAGCATACGCAAGAGGATTGACGAATTTGCCCCAGACCCGATTGGCCAATGCAAATGTGAAGACATTGCGTCGGTTCACCCGGTCGGTTGCGTCCATGACGGGAATGCGGCTCTGGTTGGTATAGGGAATGAAAAGATAGCTCACCTCCGGCTCGATGACATGTTTGATTCCTTTCAACGCGTCACCACCCCAGGAAAACACGCGACTCATGGCAGTCGCCACGCTGCCGCGAATCTCCACGAGCTCCCGGGAGAGGTTGCGATCGGATTTTACCGGCGAATAGAGATGATAAAGGGTTTCTCGGGGCGCCACACTGAGCGATCCGTAAAGATAGGGAGCCACCCTAAACGGCAGCACCGCTTCGGGACGCAAATCCAACCGTAACCCGTCCCCACCCTCGCGCCTCATGTAATTGACCCCTTCGGCCTTCCAGCGAAATTCCAGCGGAAAGCCGGTCAAGAAACTTCGCCCGCCTAATGAAAGTTGAGGGGTTTTTTGGAAAGTGCTTGCGTCAGGTTGAATAAAATCCTGATAGAAATTCCAGTTCCCCCTGAAGTAGGTGTCGCCCCAGCTCTTGTAGACCCCAAACTCCGAGCGGCCGTAACGGCTGCGTCTGACGTCAGACTCTCGCGTACCAGGCAAGTCGAAGCGCTCGATCAATTCCCTCGTGAAAAGATCGTCCCGGTAGGCCGCAAAGTCGCTGTAAGTCAGCCAGTTTGCGGGCAGAGTATAGCGGTGGGTTCCATTGACGCTCCAGCGATTCTTCGGGATATCTTGATCCGCGATGGTTCGGTCGACGATGTCTCGCTGTTCATTCTGCCGCAGCCCCTCGTTGAAATATGAAGCGTGAATTTGGAAATCGGAATTCTGCTCAAAGATAGTCCGAAACTCGCCTAAGACGCCCACCCGAGCACGGGTTTCGACATTAAGTGCGACCGTCGCATCGGAGCTCTTGGAAATGGCCCAGAAAAACGGCTGCTGGAAACGGAACCCTTCCTTGGTGGAGTGTCCAAGGTTGGGGAAGAGAAATCCGCTTTGGCGGTCCGTTCTTAACGGGAAAAAGCCATAAGGCAAGTAAAGAACCGGAATATCCATGACATAGAAATACCCGTTCCTGATCGTCCCCATTCCATCCGGGGTAAGGTCCATCTGCTCGGCGAAGATTTTCCACGATGGAGGCCCAGACTCGCACAGGCACGTAGTAAAAAAGTTCTCGTCGACATGATAGGTCTGGCCGCCGAGCTTCTGAAACCTCTGGCCCGTGATGCTGATATGCCCTTGCTCGATAAAGAGGTCTCCCTTGCGTATCTCCCCCGTCTCTTTCTCCATGTTCAATTGCACGGATTCCGCAGATTTGATCTTCCACTCCGGATCGTCAACCGACACGCGCCCTTTGGCTTCCACGTCCTGGGTTACTCGATTGACCCGCACCTCATCTGCCTTCAATGTGGTTTCCTGACGTTTGATCACCACATTTCCCGTTGCTTCAATCTGCGTTCCGCTATCGCCGACGGTTAATTTATCCGCGGTGACGTTGATTTGTTGACCGTCGTCCCGGCTCGGGCGCGGTTCCGTCTGGGACCATGTGGGAGTCCCTCCCGCCAGCGCAAGGCATACGGCAAGAACGCTCATGCCAAAGATTTTTTGTGCCATCATTGCTCTTGTTGCCTCTAAGGTATAGACGTGTGGCGTTGTTCCTTCATCGGGTGCTTGAGAGCCAACGCCGTGACCTTGGGCCTTATCTCACCCAGCAAGTAAAGGGAACCGGCAACCAAAATGACATCGTCTGGTCGTGCCTTGTCGATAAGAAAATCCAGCGCCGAACGTGAATCCTCGATTACACAATGGGGAATGCGTCCGGAAAGGTGGGTTGCTAGCTGGCGCGGATCGGCACTGCGTTGCATGCCCACACGTGTCAGTACGATTTCATCCACCACCGCTGTCAAGCCGTCCAACATCAGACGCCAATCCTTATCCTCCATCGCAGCAAAAAGCATCCAGACTTGGCCTTGGCCGCGGAGATTGGGAATCTCGTCAATCAGCGCTTTGATCCCCTCGCCGTTGTGAGCCCCGTCCAAAATAACAGTCGGTCGTTCCAGCAGGACTTCCAAACGCCCGGGCCACGATACGGTCTGCAAGCCGCGCCGCACTGCCGATTCATTGACGATAAATTGGGGCCCGGCGGCTTCTAAAGCCGCCAAGGCTACGGCCGCGTTCTGTCGTTGATGTTTTCCCCTGAGCGAAACAAGAAGATCCTTAAAATACCAGTCCGCCCCTTTATAATCGAAAGATCCCCCACTTTTCAAGTTAAAAATGAAATTTCGTTCTAAGATGCGGCATGGGGATCCTTTGCTCCTGGCGATTTCTTCAATCGCGACCGCAGCTTCGCTAGGCAAGAGACCGCAAATAACCGGTATCTCGTCT
>JBFJNS010000073.1:0-9863 GCA_041618055.1 Binatia bacterium | reverse complement strand
TGACAGCTGACTTTCTTCGGCGAAACTGCGCCCAAGGAAAGAGCGATAGACACAGATCGATGGTGGTAGCATCCAGTGCGTAAACGGTTTGATTGAGTTCGAGGCCAAAGGGTTCGTCGCGGTAAAGCTGCCGCGCTAATTGAATGAGCACATGAGCAAAATCGGCATAGATTCTCCAGTCGCGAACCTGATTGGCGTTGGCCAAAGTATTGCGCGAAATGTGGCTGCGAATTCCCATGTGATAGAGCTTGGTCGGGGCAGCTCGAAGAAACGCCTCGATGTCTCGGAGGCTCTCGCGATAGGTCAACTGCGAAAAGGTCAGCGTGAGAAACTGATCCCAAAAAGAAAAACTCCTGATTTTGTAGTTGCCTTGATAGCGTTCGACGCAACAGCGAAACTCGTAAGAGGGAACAAAGCCCTTCAATTGAGCGAAAATCGTTCTGCCGGAATTCATCCAGAGGCTCCTCCCGTAAAAAAGTTGCAGAAGTATGGGATTGGATGAATTCCAAATTCAAATCGATAAATCGTTCTTTGGCTAATAACTGCATTATTGTCAAAGGCTTACAGCAAATCCAAAGTTCAACGTTGGGACAGCACTGATGGAAAATGGGGATCGGACAAGAGATGTGCTCGTGCTCGTGAAACGTGTTCCGTGATCGTGTCAAAAAACTAAAGTGGGCGTGAGGGGGGAAAGTACCGTGATCGTGAATCGGAGAAAGACCCGGGGCGCGCACAGGATTTGTATTTGGAAAACGCTGTAAATCTCAACTGAACGACGGCGGCCGCGGCTCAACTTAAGGCGCTGATTTCCATTTCCTGAATGCGAGAACGGACAGGCTGAATTCTCTTAATCTTCACATACACAATCGGCTGTCCTCTTTCAGCTTGCTGCTTTGCCCCCTCCTGGCTCCATCGATTAAGTTCCTCATCCCCTTCAACCAACATGGCCACGAGCGCTTTCTCCGGAATCCGTTCCGCGAAGTCCGGATGCTCCCGGATATAGCGGTCAAATTCCGTGACAAGCTCGGCATTCTTCTGTTCATAAACATTCATGGAAAATCTCCTCTTAGGAAACGCTCCTGGTAGATATCCCAATTATCGTTGATGTCTTTGTCGGCCAAGTCCAGCGACTCCGTGTAACTTAGCGGGAGCTCTTCCTTGTCATGGTCACCCTTTAGATTGTACCGATCACGATGAGCAAAGTCGTGCGCGCAATCATAACGAATCACCGGCTTCCAAGCGCAAAAACTTTTGGCCTTAGCTATAGGACCAGACGTTATTCACGATCGGTCAACCGAGGACTCCTCCGCCTAAACCCGAAGAGCGAAAGGTCAGGTCTATCATCAAAGCGCAAGGGCGTGGGGCAAGTGGGAGAAAGAGCGCATATGGCCTGTGGCATATGGCTTATGGCACATCGAAGAAAAAGCGCTTATGGCATATGGCTAATGGCACGTGGCACATGGCTCGGAGATTAGCTCCGTTCCAGCGGTTTCAATCGTTCAAGGACGAACACGTTCACGAAGTACAACCACGCTGTGTGGAAGTCTCGAATTGTGAAAAATTTGGGATTTAACTAACCTAGCTGGCCTTGGCGAGGTTCTCTTCGTTCTGGATGAGGATTTTAGGATCAGGATTTTCTTTGGGGATGGGTAGAGATTGTTCCTTGAGCAATCCAACATGCTCCTCCATACCCCACTTGGCTTGGTATAGGCAATCCTCGATGGAATGGCCGATGCCGGTGAACCCCTCAAGATCAGGTGAGTAGAAACCAAAGAAGGTGGGATCTTCGGTCGCTTCGATGACCAGGGAATATTTGAGCTCAATCACGATATCGCTCCTTATCGCCTCTTCAAGCCAGCGGCCTTTAAAATTGCATTGCAGGTTCCCGTGGGTATTTCCTTCGCTCCATGATAATCAACTCGGATAAGCCTGTCCACACCAGGTTTTGTGTAGTATCGAATCGAACCTTTCTCTCTTATGAGCTTGAATCCGTTTTGCTCTAGCAGTCGCACAAGCTCACTAAATTTCATAGTCTTCCATAGCCTTTATGTCCAGGCTCCCGCGTTCGCGTTTTGCTGCTGTAGGATTCACAAGGCGTATCGAGTCCGTGACTCGAGTCCCCATTCTGAGATAGGAAAATTGCCAGATATTACGCCAGATTGAGCCAGGCTGACAAGGGGCGGGGACCGGGGAAAAGGATGAAGGCAGAAGGAGAAAGGAGAAGGGGAAAGAGTGCGGCTCGCGGATGGCACGTAGGGGAAGGGGCGCGAATGGCCTATGGCTTGGGCTGACGCCCGTTCAACGGTTCAATGGTTCCAAAGCTCAAGGACGGAAAGGAAAGGGCGCGTGGTAAATGGCACGTAGCATGTGGCTCGTCGCGGATAACCATCGGCATGTGGCGGACTGCCACAACCTCTGGTTCGTGATCCTTTACGACGACGGCACCGTTATGTCGGACGGCGCAAAGACTCGGATGTCTTGGCTCGCTTGAAAGCGCGCGTCGGGAGACACAAGCGCATCGGCGTCGATGCGCATCGCGATGGCGAGGATTACGGAGTCATTGGTCAGAAGCCCATAGCGGTCTTGAAGCTCCAAAGCCATGTCTATGAGGTCGGCTTTCGTACACGGCTCGAAACCGAGGCCGAGCGTCGCGAGCGCTTTGATCTTGTCGCGGTAAAGCGAAAGACGCCTGACGACATCGGGCTTTGATGCCAGTTGCCTCGCCGGGTTACCACTGCCGATGTGTCCGAGCATCAACGCCTCTGCGAGCATCAGCTTATGAGTCAGCTCTTGCCAAACGGGTTGCGGCAGCACACCGAGGAGGTCGCCGCGCTCGACACGGCGGAGCATACGTTGGGCTTGGAGCGAAGCGCCCTGCTCGGCGTAGAGCAGAACATTGGTATCGATGACGCAGAGACTCCCTCCTGGAATGTCGTCCAGGTTCATAAATCCCAGACGTCCTCTTCCAAGACTTGGCGCAGTTGCTCGGGACTGAGCTTGAACGGGCGCTCGCAGAAGACGTGAAACGCGATCTCGCGTTCCTTTGCGCTCGCCGCAGTCGGACTCAAATACTGCACCAAGGCGTCTTGAATCAGGTCGCTGAGCGGGCGCCCCTCCTCGGCGGCGCGCCGCTTCGCCAAGCGCATAATCTCTTCTTCTATGAGTGTACCAATCTTCTGCTTCATAAGAGGCACCCCCTTCACGAATTGTGGGGAGCAAGCCGCGAATTTACGTTGTGGAGCATGCGTTGCAAACCTTCCTTGAAATCGGGCAGGTTGAAAAACTCACCCGCGTCACCCTCGGGGCAAGTGGCAGGCCCCGACCTTCGTCTGCGCCATTTATCGCGCCGTCTATTTCACTCGCTAGGGCATTGGCGAGCCGTTTCGAGAGCAATTGGAAGACTATGCTAGATTTCAAGACTTGTCAAGAAAGATAATTGTAAATCGAATTGATCGGCGTGCCGGCGGGCGTGTCGACATTTATAGACCCCACATATCGTCTTGAATTACTGGAGAAATCTCGCCGCTTCTTGATTCACGCTATTTACTCCCGTGCGGCCTGCGAGCGGTCGCGGGAGAGCTGCCCGTAACGATGGCGAAAGGTTGACGTTCCGCTAACAGCCTAATCTTTCACTAGCGGCAGGACCTTTTCGCCGAAGAGGTCTACCTGCCTCGGGTCAGGGTCGGCCATGCCGATAATGAGCGTATCGAGCCCTTTGGCGAAGAACGAGTTGATCCTTTCCGCGCAGGCAGCGGGCGAGCCTAGAGGGAAGGTATTCTCAACATCCCCTCTCAGGCGGCCATAGTAACGGGTCACGTAGGCGGAGAGAGATTCCACGGCCTTGGCGTGATTGTCGTTGATGGTGACAAAGGTCAGGCAGGCTTTCTCAATTGCGTCCGGGTTCCGGCCGGCGGCTTTGGCATAGCTGGCAACTTTATCCCAAACGGATGAGAATTCGAGAATTGCCGAACTGCCGCAGATGAAACCGTCGGCCCATGTGCCAGCGCGTTTGAGAGAAACCTCGGCGCTGCCGCCCGTCCAAATCGGAATGCTTTTTTGAATCGGCCGCGGGCCGATGGTGACGTTTTCGATGTTGTAAAAACGTCCTTTATGCGTCACGTTGTCCTCGGACCAGAGACGTTTCATCAATTGAACGGCTTCCACCGCCCTGCTGCCGCGCCGTTCGAAAGGAACTTCCAGGGCCGTGAAGTCATTCTCGCGGCTGCCGAAGCCGATCCCGAGCGTCACACGGCCATTGGAAACGAAATCCAGCGTGGCGATGGTTTTCGCCAGCAGCGTCGGGTGCCTCAAGTTGGGAAGAAGGACCGAGGGCCCCAGCCTGATCTTTTGCGTTGCGCCAGCCGCGGCCGCGAGGACCGTTAGAGGCTCAAGGTTGTCGTACGCGATACGATCAATAATCCACATCGAATGAACGCCCATCGCTTCGCATTTCTTCGCAAAGTTCATGACATTAGCGGGCGTGGTTTGCGGCGCGGGGTTAACAAAGGCAAGGCCGATTTTTCCCATCTGAGCTTCTCCTCTCTCCGACGTGAGATTTCAGCCAACATAGTCCAGGCAAACACCCCTTTTCAAGTATTAACGGCTGCGATATACGAGTCGCAATAATGGAGATTTGGATAGCGATCAGGGGATTAGATTATTGAACCTAGTGTAGTGTCCCCGATGCTTCTTTACATTTGGATGCTCCACAGAGGCAGGCCTTCCGCCCGTGGTCAATAGGCCGATGCCTTGCAGGCCATCCCGCCAACCCCGTCGAGTGGATTTTCTCAAGGTTGGGGCCTGACGGAACCTTGTCGTTCTTGTGCCCACGGGCTCCTGTCCCACCTCTGTGGAGCCTGAAACTATGCCGAGTGGACTGTCGAGAGATTTTTGGGACACTACACTAGGCTGTAAACTAGAACGAGGGCGTCTATGTTCGGGCGCGTGAAGAAAGGGCTGAAATGCGAAGAGGTATTTCAATGAAAATCACTGATGTTAAAACCATTAGATTGCGAGCTCTAATTCCGACGGAAGGACAGGTCTTAAGCCGCTCGGGCGTGAGACGGTCTCGGTCGACATTACTCATACAAGTGGAGACAGACGAAGGGACGTCGGGTCTCGGGTCCTGTTCGGGGAACGGTGAACTCATAGAAGTTATTGTGGCGAGAGTTCTAAAACCGCTTCTGGTCGGTATGGATGCGACGGACATAGATGAGGTTTGGGAGCGAGCCTATGTCAGAGGCGGTCATAAAGAATTCGGCACGCGGGGCATTGGGGTTGTTGCCTTGAGCGGCATAGACATGGCTCTGTGGGACATTGTCGGTAAAAGTCGCGGCGTTCCCGTCTACGAGCTGTTAGGCGGAAAATGCCGTGACAAGGTTCCTGTTTACGCCACCGCGCTTTATCCCGAGGAGCCGAAGACGGTTGCAAGGAAAGCGCTCGCCTTTGCAGACCAGGGTTTTCACGGGGTGAAAATAAAGGTTGGTTTTGACCTGGCCCAGGATATTGAGATCGTTCAGGCAGTGCGGCGGGAAGTGGGCAAAGACTTCACCGTCATGACGGACGCAAATCAGGGCTACACGCTGGACGCAGCGCTTGACGCGGCGGAGGCCTTTGCCGACAGCGGTGTTTTTTGGCTGGAGGAGCCGCTCTTCGTCGAGGATATCGAAGGGCATGCCGTTTTGTGCGAGAAGGGCAAAGTTCCCATCGCTGTGGGTGAGAATCTTCACACGCGCTATGCGTTTGAGAATTTCATCATGCGAGGGGCTGTGGATTTCGTCCAGCCGGATGTTGCCCGTGCGGGGGGCATAAGCGAGATCAAAAAAATCGCCGCCTTGGCGGCGAATCATCATCTCGCTCTCTCTTTTCATACCTGGGGCGATGGGGTCGCACTCGCCGCGAGTCTCCATCTTGCCTCTGCCTTAGAGGTGAGCACTGTCATGGAGCTTGATTATACGTATAACCCCTTGCGCGAAGAGCTCTTGCGCGAGCCGCTCGAACTCCGAAACGGCTTCATGGTCGCGCCCGATAAACCGGGGCTGGGAGTGGAGCTAAGGCCGGAGGCGCTAGAAAAATTCGCTTTCTCCGGGGAGGAGGTGATCTCTGTGCGGGAAAGAGCCCTGAACAAGAGATGAGGCTCCCACTGGCTGTGGGCGGACGAGGCGAATGTTTCCGGCAAGGGGTCATGATCGAATCCCGTTGGAAAGAACCTTCCCGAAGGTCACTCGGCCTTGTGAGAAAGTTGACAGGTATTTAGCGTTGATGTCTATTCCCTTCTCTCGATTAGTTGTGGTATGAGAAGCGCCGATGGTCCGTGAGATCTCACACGCGGCCTTGCCAAAGGGGGGCGTTGCCATGCGCCGACTGTTAATTATTTCGTTCGTGGTTTTGTTGCCGGCCCTGGTGTTCGGTCAGACGCGGCCAAGAGTGCGTATGGCCTACACGTCGATTAACATTCAGATGACGCCGATATACATGATGAAAGAGCTCGATCTGCCCCGCAAGCATGACTTGGATGCGGAGATTCTGATGATTCCAGTCAGTTCCCGAGCGATTCAATCTGCGCTGGCGGGAGAAATTCAGTTTCTTACGAGTGGAGGCGTGGCGAATATCAACGCTAACATGGCGGGCGCGGATTTCGTCGGGGTGACGTCGACGATCAGCACGTTCGTTTTTACGATCATGGGTCAGTCGGGAATCAGGGAACCGAGCCAACTCAAAGGGAAGAGAATCGGTATTTCTCGGTTGGGCGGAGCGAGCGATTTTTCTGTTCGCTATGGACTTGACCGGTGGGGATTGGTCTTGGACAAAGATGTCGCAATCATTCAAGTTGGCGGAGAAGCGGAATCCTTTCTGGCGTTGCAGAACAAGGCCATCGATGCGACGGCGCTTTCTGAACCATTCACGACACTTGCCCAACGGGCGGGTTTTGCTACCGTGGCCGACCTCAGCCGGCTAAATGTACCGTACACTTTGCACGGCATCGGCACGCGCAAGAGCATTATTCAGACAAGGCGCGATGTCGTTGTCCGTTTTCTCAGGTCCTACTTGGAAGGCATTTATCTGTTCAAGACGGACCGGGAATTGGCGCTCAATACACTGAAGAAATATGCGCGACTGACGGATCTCTCTATAATGGAAAGCATCTACGAGGACTATAGCCAGCGGTTGATTCCGGCCATCCCCCATCCGACAGCCGCTGGCATACAGACGATCATCGATCATCTTGCCAAGACTCGCCCGCAAGCAAAAGGTCTTAACCCGAACGATTTCATCGACCCTTCGATCCTAAGAGAGATCGAAGAGAGCGGGTTTGCGAAGCGATTGTACGGCGGATACGGTCGGCGGGTTCTAGCCGTAGCATCTTGAAGACCCCCCTGTACAATTCTTCTTTTTGATCCAAGGGGAAGGCTGGCGCATGTTGCCTTAACAGCGGAAGTTGTTAAGATTATTTCGCTTTTTTATGTATAAGGAGGATACCATCGCTGCCATCGCCACGCCGGCCGGCGAAGGCGGAGTGGCGATAGCGCGCGTTAGCGGTCCGGACGCGGAACGGATTGCGCAATCTATTTTTATCCGCCAACAAGGCGGAGATGGAGAGCTTCGATCTCACATGTTATATCGCGGGGCGATCCGAGACCCGCAGAGTGCTCGGCCCTTGGACGATGTGTTGCTCACAATAATGAGGAAACCCCACAGTTACACGGGTGAGGATGTGGTTGAGATACACTGCCATGGCGGTTCATTTCTCGTGCGGCAGGTTCTAGGCCTGGTTCTGGCTCAAGGAGCCCGACACGCAGAGCGGGGAGAATTCACCAAACGGGCCTTTCTCAACGGTCGCCTCGATCTAACACAGGCAGAAGCCGTGCTTGACCTCATTCGGGCTCGCACCGACAAGGCGATAGACCTCGCACTTGGACAAGTTAGAGGCGAGCTTTCGCGTTGGGTTGGCGAGGTGAGAACGGATTTGCTCGAAATTCTAGTTCAAGTTGAAGCGGCCATCGATTTTCCTGAGGAAGAAATTGAGCTACTGCAACGCGATGAATTGCTTGCTAAAATCCTTTCCCTGAGAGAGAAAATTAGAGTAATGACAGATAGTTACGAATGGGCCAGGCTGTACAGGGAGGGTGCGCGGGTATGTATTTGCGGACGCCCGAACGTAGGAAAGTCAAGCCTATTGAACGCCCTGCTCGGCGAGGAGCGGGTCATCGTCAGCCCAGTTCCTGGAACCACGAGAGACGTGATTGAAGATTCGCTTACTCTAGGCGGAGTGCCAGTCGTGCTGTGGGATACCGCCGGGATTCACGACAGCGCCGACGAAGTGGAACAAATCGGGGTTGGTATGTCACGGGCCCATATCAGTAAGGCCGATGCTGTCATCGCAGTGCTGGACGGGTCTCAGTTGCTCACCGAAGAAGACGCTCGTTTCTTGCGAGGCATCGATGGTAAGAAAACTCTGGCTGTGATTAACAAGAACGATCTGGAACAAAGAATGAGCCCTAACGATCTGAAGGCCATCATTAACAGTAAGTTGGTTCTTTCCGTTTCAGCCAGAAGCGGCAATGGCATGGACAATCTCAAGAAAGCACTCCGCGAACTTCTGCTCGCGTCAGAAGAGGAACCAGCCATCGCTCTGACCAACGTGCGTCACAAAAACTCCCTGGTGCGAAGCGCTGAAGCTCTGGGCGAAGCTGTGGCGTCCATGGGAGAAATGAAGCCGCCAGAAATCATTGCTGTGAGCCTTCAAGAGGCAAGGGAAAGCCTTGAGGAAGTAATTGGTACGGTGACGAACGATGATATTTTAGAACGAGTATTTAATGAATTTTGCATTGGAAAATAATATTATAACTTCTCATAATTCATCAATATGGAAACGTCGTTGGAGCCTAAATGGCACTTGTTTCACGTGAAACGGTCAATATGACAAACCAGCAAATCTTTGATGTTATAGTCGTTGGCGCCGGCCACGCGGGCATTGAGGCATGCCTTGCTGCTGCTCGGATGGGCTGCAAGACCCTCATGATCACGCTTAACCTCGATCACATCGGCCAGATGTCGTGTAATCCTGCTATCGGTGGAATCGGTAAGGGCCATCTCGTTAAGGAAATCGATGCTCTTGGGGGCGAGATGGCGCGCGCAATCGACGAAACCGGAATTCAATTCAGGATGCTCAATACCAAGAAAGGTCCCGCAGTGCGGGCATCCCGGGCCCAGGCAGACAAGGCGCTATATCGGCAAAGAATGAAACGCGTGCTGGAGAATTGTCCTAATCTCACCCTCAGGCAAGGCAGCGTTGAAAGACTCCTTTTGGAATCCGGCGCCGTTACTGGAGTCGAGACGCAAATTGGAGAAATGTTCTATGGGCGTAGAATCATACTAACTACCGGCACATTTCTCAGGGGACTAATCCATATCGGCGAGCGCAATTTCTCCGCGGGTCGAGCCGGCGATTTTGCCGTCCATGGTCTAAGCGGATTTCTAGCAGAGATTGGTTTTCGGGTCGGCAGACTAAAAACCGGCACCTGTCCCCGTTTGGATGCTCGCAGTATTGACTACTCGAAACTCCAGGTACAGGAAGGCGATAGAGACCCGATTCCGTTCTCGTTTTCGACTACATCGATTATTCAAAAGCAAGTACGTTGTCACATCACATATACGAACGAAAAGACTCACGAGATCATCCGGTCCGCGCTCCATAAGTCACCCATGTACTCCGGCGTCATTAAAAGTCGTGGTCCGCGATACTGCCCATCAATTGAAGACAAGATCGTTCGTTTTGCCGGCAAGGAAAGACATCAGATATTTCTGGAACCTGAAGGGCTGGACACTGTTGAGGTTTACCCTAATGGCTTGTCCACTAGCTT
>JBFJNS010000072.1:0-9893 GCA_041618055.1 Binatia bacterium | reverse complement strand
TCACTGATGTTCATCAATGCTCCAGGTGTCGCCACCGCAAGTCGCTTTATTCAGCCCACGGCTCAAGAAGAAATGGGGCGAGGCTGGGAAGATCTTGGGCGGGGATTGCGCGAGTGGTTGAGCCGCTGGGGATACTATTTCGGTGCCTGGGGCAGCAAGGAAGAGAGGCCGCTGATCTCGATGATGCTCGACAACCGGGAAAGACTAGGGCTCTCCACCGAACAAGTGAGGAACCTAGAACAGCTTAGACGCGACTATCAAAAGGAGTCGATTCGCCGGGAGGCGGACCTGCGCATTGCCGAAATGGATCTGGATGCTCTTTTGGACGCGCCAAACGTTGACATGGCAAAGGTCGAAGCCAAAGTCCGAGAGACGGAACGTCTACGCGCTGACATGCGCCTTGCGCGCATTCGCACAATTGAAAAAGGCAAACAAGAGCTCACAGCCGATCAGCGCAAGAAGCTCCAGGAGCTGCTGACGGACTCGCCATCGACCCGCGCCAAGCCCCGCAGCGAACCGGGCTCGCGGACTTAACCCGGATTGCGTATGTTTAGCTTGGATTACGCGGTTGCAGGTACGGTATGAGCGGCGCCTGGGGCGGGCCTGGAGTCGCGAAGACACCCGACCGCACAATTTCGCAGTCCTTATGGCGACCTGGCAGACCGTCGCGCAGGCTTTGAGATTGCTACTATATGCACTGGCCATCGTGGGCAGCTTGGAGGCAGCAGCTTATTGTCTTCGCGACGAAAGGGTCGCCCCAGGCTCCCCAAAAGAGTTTCTTCTTCGGGATTCGGGTTTAGGAGCCGACGAGAGGCAGTTCCTCGAAGCTCCCCTCCCGACTAAGACAGTGTGATCAAGTTTCCTGTGAGAATGAAAGAACCAGCTTAAGGAATCAACAGAACTTTCCCGGCGGTTTTCCTTCCCGCGAGCTGGCGGTGAGCTTCAGCCGCTTCGGTCAGAGGAAAAGTTCTATCAATGCGCAGTTTCAATTTTCCTGACGCGGTCCAACTGAAGAGTTCGCGAGTGCGGTCGAGTAACTCTTTCCGATCCATCGCATAGTGAAGCAGCGTCGGGCGAGTGAGAAAAAGCGAACCTTTTGCCGCGAGGATGCCGGGATCGAAGGGCGCCACGGGACCGCTTGACTGCCCGAACAGAACGAGATAGCCCCGCGGCCGGAGACAATCGAGGCTTTTGTGGAACGTGGTCTGTCCAACCGAATCATAAACCACCTGCACCCCGCCTTGGTTCGTGAGCTTTTTTACCTCCGCCGCGAAATCGGTCTGCGTGTAGAGAATAACATGGTCGGCACCGGCTTCTTCGGCGAGTTTTGCCTTGGCCTCCGTTGATACGGTACCGATGACCGTTGCGCCCAAGTCCTTGGCGATCTGAACAAGCAACAGTCCGACGCCGCCTGCGGCGGCATGAATGAGCGCCGTCTGCCCCTTGTGCAGCGGATAAGTGCTGCGGGTTAGGTAATGAGCCGTCATGCCCTGGAGCATGAGGGCGGCGGCAGATGTCGCGTCCACGTTTGCCGGTACGGGAGCCAGTTTCCAGGCGGGCACTATGGCGTATTCGGCGCAGGACCCCAACACCATCGCATAGGCGACGCGGTCACCTCTCTTCACTTCCGTCACGCCGTCGCCGACGGTGTCCACAACGCCGGCGCCTTCCATGCCCAACGTGAGTGGGGTCTGAAGCGGATAGAGTCCCGTGCGCTGGTAAATGTCGATGTAATTGAGGCCGATGGCCTCGATCTTGACCCTCACCTCGCCGGCCTTAGGCTCCGGAACCTCAACTTCCTCGTAAGCCAGGACCTCAGGACCGCCATAGTTGTGGACTCGAACAGCCTTCATTGCATTCACCTCCGAAATCACGAGTGAAGTTTCTTCCCTCGGCGACTCAACGACGATCCCAAGTCATCACCACTATCTCAGTGGACTGAGGCAGCTCGGACTTGGAAATCCTCAGCACGGAATTGTTCAATGCCCTAACACGCGGGAAACCCTTTGTGTATTGCTCCACGGCGCCTTCCCACCAGTAGTGCTCGGGAATGGCGATCTTCGGATTCACCTGTTTGGTGACTTCTCTGGCTTCTGCGGGCGTTATAGTGTACATGCCTCCAGCAACCGGAACGAGCAAAATATCGATCTTTCCCAAGAGCTTGAGTTGAGACGGCGTTAATACATGGCCCAGGTCGCCCAGATGCGCGATGCAAATCCCGTCAACGCGAAAGACAAAAATAGCGTTTTTACCGCGCTGCAGCCCCTGGCTTTTATCGTGATAGGCGGGTACGGAGTAGACCGAGACGTCACGAATGGTCGTGCTCACGGGCCGCCAGTTCTCGCCGCCGGGAGTGAGCCCTTCGAGAATCACAGGATTACCCTTGGCCATGTAAATATTACTGTGCGCGCCGTGTTGATGGCTGGTGGTGACTATGTGCTGTTCGAGGGTTGGCCAAGGAAGATCCCCCCGCGAGTGGGGATCAGTGAGGATGCGTGTGCCCTTGCTCGAAGTAATCTGAAACGTGGAATGGCCGAACCATTCGATCTCGACGGCGGGCGCGTTGGTCGCGGCCAATCTGAGGACGGGCTTGTAGACAACCTCGATTTCATGGCAGAAGCTCCATACACGGCCCGGAAAAGCCACGACTACTACAAGCAGCAGAAAGCTTCGAGCTTTGAGTCCCGCAGTTAGCAGCGGCGACACCCGTCCCCGTCGGTTTCCAGATTGGTATTCGCTGCTTGTATGCCGGCTCAAATCGCCACGCTCACTTCTAGACGAGCCCCCATTTCCGGCGGGTCCACCATTCGGTGCTCAACAGTACAAGGATCAGTGAAAAAGTCCACATGGTGCTCCAGAGCTGCGTCTGGCGCTGCTCCGTGATTTGCGCGGGGGCGTGGCTCTCCAGTTTTGCGGCAATGGTTGCAAGAGACTCGACGTTCCATTCATTAATGGAAAAGTACGCACCCTGGCTGGCTGCGGCAACCTTCTTGAGAAGTTCGAATTCGGGTCTTCCGTCATCGCTCTCGCCGTAAGGAAAGGCAACGGCAAAGGTCAACCTGTCTTTGCCCAGGATCTTGCCAGCGAGGCTGGCTTCCGCCTCGATGCGGTACGAGCCCTCTCTCGTAGGCGTGAAGTCGGCTGTGTATTCGCCTTCGTTGCTGTCCGGACTTGCCGATACAAGAATGGGGTCACCGTCCGTCCCGATGACCTTTAGCTGAACAGAGGCCTGGCGGGTGGGCGTGAAGTCGTCTTTAAGGACGCGCAGTTTGATGGCCATCTTCTCCCCGGGTCTAACAGGAGGAACGGGCAGAATCTGGACCTGCTCGAACGAAAGCTCCTGGGCAAGCCAGCGCATGGCCTGGCGCACGAGCTTGAGGTGGTTTTGTGGTGTTTCGCGATTGCCCACGGCGATGAAGTTCCAGCGCCAGGCATCGTCGCTCATGAACGCTAGAGTCCGGCCCTTGCCAAATCGCCCTACCGTAAGCAACGGCGATGCCGTTCCGGCACCTTCGCCGGTCGAGGTTAAGAGCGTTTCGCCTTTGGCGCCACGGACCTGGTTCAGGCCGCTCAGCACCGGCATTCGAGCCCAGGCCTCTTCATTGGCACGCGGATCGGGGAACAGGCGCGTGATCGGATGAGCTTTGCCTGCGGAGGTCAGCGCCGTACGTACGACACTCTGCGCTTGATAATTGCCTTTGCCGTCAAGCTCGACAGGCAATACCTCTTGCAACGCACTCTCGGCGTACCCGCCGCTATCAAAGGAGCGAACGCCCCCGAACATGGCAAGGCCCCCGCCATCACGGACAAATTCTCGGACTCTCTCGAGGTAAAGGGGATTGAAGTATGCGCGGTGGGAAAAATCATCGAAAACAACGACGTCGAAGTTCTTGAGTTCCTCGAGAAAGATGTCGTCGATGGGAAAGGGGATCAAGCTCAATTGGCTGTCCGGAACGTCGACGCTGTCGGTGGGTGTACGCAGAAAGACAAAGGAAACGAGATCGATGAGGGGGTCATGCTTCAGCGCCATACGCAGAAAACGATAGTTCCATGACGGGGAACCAGAGAGGGTAAGAACACGAATTTTGTCTCTCTGCACGTCGACTTTGAAGTCTTTGTGGTTGTTCTGGGTAATCTGTTCCCCGGGCTGCAGCGGTACAGTCAACGAAAAGCCGTGGGCGCCGATATCCTTGGGCGTAAAGCCGAGTGTGATTTTTTCCTCAAAGGGGTCGGCGTCGATTTTGATGGAGCGGCTGGTAATCAGGCTCTTGCCGCGGTTGAAGTAGAGGGGCACCGTCTTGCCTTTGAGTCCGGTGGCCCGAACCGTCAAGTCCAGCTTGAACTCACGCCCGCGAAAGGCGAATTGCGGGGCGCGTACGTCAGCGACGCGCACATCGACAAAGCCATCCGTATTCCCGACGCCGACGGTGAAGACGGGAACCGGCAGGGGTCCTGTGCCATCCACCGCTGTGAGCTCGCCGTTGGCGATTCCGTCGCTGAAAAGAATAATTCCGGACTGTGAATCGGCGTCTTTGGCGGCTGCCTGGAGGACTTCCAAGAGCCTGGTTCCTTGATCCTGCGGCTGGAGTTGCCCGATTCCTGGAAGCGAGATGGGTTCGAGACCGGTGCCAAAGCGGTAAATCTTGAGGTCATAGTCTCGCGCCAACTGCTGCATTAACGGAGTTGGTCCATCCGTGAGTTTTTGTTTAACCAGATCGAGCCGGCTCACCCCCGGTTTGCCATTCTGGTTTTCCTTTGGGCTCGCAGGGAAAGCCATGCTCTGAGAGCTGTCGAGCAAGATGGTGAGGGGCCGCCTCAGTTTTGTGGTGCGCTGCTCGACAAACGCCGGACTGAGAAGGAAAAACAGCAGCAGACCATACACGCAGGCACGCAGGAAAACCAAAAAGGAAGTCCGCGCCAAGCCGAGCCGCGGCCTCAGGCTCACGAACTGCTGGGCGAGAAGCAGCACGCTTGCCACGGCGGCCAACGCAATGAGCCACCAGGGCAGACTGCCTATCAGATAGAGATCTTTCATGGGTTACCGAGTCAGCCGCTTGCGAATGAACGGAACGTGAATCAGATCGTCCTTGTAGTTCTCGGTCATGGCATAGAGGATCAAATTAATACCCAGGTGGAAAGCATCTCGCCGCTGTTCCTCCCCGCCAGGAACGCAGGCATTGGTCCATTTGCCGAGCTGATCTCTCTCCCAGGCGCCACCCAGGTCGTTGTGACAGTATATGACGGGCGTGGAACTGCCAACCGTGATGCCTTCGAGGTAGGAGTTGACAATTCTTACCCCCCCGATGCGCCGCAGTAGATAGTAGCTTCTTAGCGCGGCGTGAGCCGAAGGCAGCCTTCTGAATTCATTGCCAGGAAAGATTCTCTGCATCTCCCTTCTCAATGACCTGTCGAAGCCGTACCCCTGTTGGCCGAGAGCATCGTCGATGAGCAAAAAGCCGCCGAACGAGAGAAAGCGCCGCAAGGTTTCAATTTCTTCCTGGGCGAAGGGCTCGAATTCGTATTTTCCGGTCAGGTACAGGAACGGATAATTGAACAGGTCTCGGTCCGTGAGGGTCACCTCATGCCGGGCGGTCGCCCCTTCCACACTGGTTCGCAACATGAGTTCTTCCATGAGCGGCATGACGGCCAACGGATGGGGATTCCAATCGCCGCCGCGGTACTTGATCTGAGCAAAAACCAACTGGATGCGTGTTTTTCCCTGTGGGTGATTGGCAACGGCGTTACCGGTCATGAGGCCTGCCCCTAATAAACCCTGGGAGAGGACGCGGATGAAATCTCGCCTTTTCATAAATGCCCCTACGGCACACGCATTGAACACGATTTTCAAATTCTTTGCGCGACCCAGCCCTCCAACAGCAAAGTCAATATGAGCAAGCCCACCAACGGAAGGGCGAGATCGGTGCGTTTGCCTCCCTGTTGCAGGGCTTCGAGCGGAATCACCTCGACGGGAATCGGCTTCAGCTTGGCCTGCAACTCGCGCTCGCTGATTTCGTCCAGACGCGATTCAAGAAACGGCGGGTTGACGGCGTAATTTTGGGGAACGTCCGCTCCCCCGTCGCCGCCGGCTGGCCACGACAAGCGATAAATCCCGGCGCGATCGTTTTCATCAAACGAAGCCAAGGCCCGTTCCCTTGCAGCGGTCACGGTCACATTGACTTGCTGCTTGTCGGGTTTGATGACTTTGAGGCTCTTGCCAACGAAGCTCGGCGGTACGTGGATCTCCTTCGGGCTCCCGATAGTGATGCCACTGTCCATCGTCCCTCTCCTGCCTCCGGCAAGGTAGTTCGTTAACCCCTGGATCAACGGCAGGTAGGCGGTCTTGAGCGGTAAGTCGCTCCAGTCCCGATCCGCCGCGGTGGTGATGAAAAGCACGCGGCCCGATCCCACCTTTTGCTCCAGGAGCAGAGGCTCGCCGCTGGCTAAAGTGATGAGTGCCGATTTTGCCGCGGCAGGAGTACGGGCGTAGCTCCACACACGCGCCGTTTTGAGGGACTCTTCTAAGGATGCGTCTTTGAGGCTCTGCAGGGCCGGATGAGCAAGATCGATTTTGTCGATCTTTTCGCTGCGCGCCTCGGGCCCTAATTTAATCTCTCGAATTTGTGCGGGCAGGGTCGCCGGCGAAGATTGGGCGAGCTTGAGATTGTAATTCTCCAGTTGTAACCGGTCGCCGGCAAAAATCAGGAGGCCGCCCCCTTGACGGAGATAGGCCTGCAACTTGGCGATGAATCCATCGGCAAGCGAGGAGACGTTGCACAAAATGACCACTTGGTAGGCGTCCAGCGAAGCTGCATTCAATCCTTCGGGAATGATGACGGTTGGAAGGTAAAGGGATGCATCCGGCTCGCCGGAGGGGTTGAGGGCGCGGGTAAGAAAAAACGTTTCGCTTTGCACCAATGATGTTTGGGGATCGCCGTCGACGACGAGGATTCTTAGCTTGTCCTGAGCCTGAAGGGCAAAGTGAGACGTAAGATTACCGGCGAGCCCTTCTTTCTTAAGTGTGAATTGGCCGACGTGAGATCCCGGACGGTTCAGTCGTGTTTGAAAGCTCACCGTCGTTTCGCCGTCGGCGGCAATGGTAGTCAGTTTTTGTTCTTTGTTCTGCCCGTCGATGCTCAGCTGGACGAGGAGATCTCTGATTTCTCGGTTGCTGAAATTCGCGATTGTCGTTTCGAGATAGACGGGAAGATCGACACCGACTCCCAGGCCAACCGCGCGGATGCCTTTGATGGTGGCGTTCAGCGATCGCTCCTTGCTGCCGATACGGATGGTCTTTATCGGGATCGACGGATCGACCTGCTTCAACGACGAGATTGAAAATTGGTCCCAGCCGGTCAAGGCTAAATCCGTGATCAGCCGGATTCCCTTCTGTCCCGCCGGCGCCTTCAACATTTCGTAAGCCTTGCCGAGAGCTAAAGAAAAGTCGGCCGTTCCTCCGGCGATCTCAAGGCGCTCCAGCTCTTTCAGCAAGACTTCCTTTTCGCCTTTGAGGCGCGCAAGCTCTTTTGCCGAAGCGTTCGTTGGGATGAGCGCCGCGCGGTCACCATCGTTGAGCGAGGCGATCAGCAAGCGCGCGGCTTCCTTGGCCTGTTTGAAACCGTTGCCGTCGCCGCTCCAGGTCATGCTCAGCGAGTTGTCCAGTATCACGACCAACGAAACCGGGCCGCCGCCCGCGAGCAGGCCCGCGCCAGTTTGAAAGACGGGATTGGCGAGCAGCAAGGCCAAGCAAATCACCGCCAGCGTGCGCAACATGAGCAGAAGCCAATGCCGCAGCCGGTAGCTGCGTGAAATGCGCTTTTGCGACAGCAGGATAAACCGGACCGCAGGAAAGCGGACCCGCTTCAGCCTGCGCCGACTGAGCAGATGGATCACGAGCGGCAAACACGCCGCGATCAAGCCATAGAGATAGATGGGGTGGAGAAAGAAAACCGACATGGGACGCTTACTCCCTCCAGCTTAAGTAACTGGCCAGAGCTTGATCCAGAGGGGTGGAGGTCGAGATGAGCTGGTAATCGATGCAATCGTCCTGGCACTGCTTGCGCATCTGGCTAACAAATTCCTCGACAACGCGCCGGTAGGTTTGACGAATCGCGCGCGGGTCGGCCGTGACCTTGAGATTGGCCGCCTCCATATCTTCGAACAGGATATTGCCATCGAAGGGAAGGTTCAGTTCGGCCGGATCTAACAGGTGAAACACGATGACATCGTTGCCCTTGAATCGGAATAGCCGCAGCCCTTTTAGAACCTGCGCGGGCTCATCGAGCAGGTCGGAGACGAGTACGACTAGACCCCGCCGCCTGACCTGTGCGGCAATTTGTTCGAGAATCGCGCCGACGTTGGTTTCCCCGGACGGGCCCCGGCTTTCAAGCTCATGGAGAATTTGCGTCAGATAGTCGCGCTTGGCCTTGGGTTGGATAAAGGCTTCGATACGGTCCGAAAAGGTGACCAGGCCGGCTGCGTCCTGTTGTCTGAGAATCAAGTAGGCGAGTGAAGCCGTGAGGGTGCACCCGTATTCAAACTTGGTCATGCCGTTGGAGGCGTAGTTCATGGAGGCGCTGGCATCGAGGAGAATGTAGGCCCTAAGATTGGTTTCGTCTTCATATTCCTTGATGAAGTAGCGATCGAATTTCCCCAGCGCCTTCCAGTCGATGCGCCGGATTTCGTCGCCGGGTGAATACTCGCGGTGTTCTTCGAACTCCACGCTGAAACCTTTCGAACGACTACGATGAATGCCGGACATGATCCCTTCGGCCACCCAGCGTGCCCTAAGGTAAAGGTTTGAAATCCCTGCGAGGACCGTCGGATCGAAGTAGCTTTTTTCGCTATTGGTCATGAAGGTATTAACTACTACCACCACCGTTGGAGATAATCTAGCCAACTTCTCCAACCCGTGTTTCGGCCCTGGTAAGTGGGTTGTTCCGCGCAACGTTCAATATGAGCAATAATTTTGTGATCGGCGCCGAGCTGCGCCAGAACCTGCTTCTGGAACGCCAGACACTTTTTTTCGGCTTCCGACCCCGTCCAGCAATTCGCTGCGGGCGGCTCACCGCGGTTGCCTTCCCTGGCGTCTCGGTAGAGCTTGGCGTGGTAGGCGTCGTGGGCGATGGCGCCGGCATACCAGAGAGCGGAATATCTCCATGTCGCCGGACCCACAACGAACGTGGGCTTCGCGGCCCAGGCCTTCATGCCGCTGCGTTTTCCCTGTGCGACAACGGTGACGTTGTCATGAATGACCGCAAACTCGGGTAAGGACATCAGCATGTGCAGCGCGTCCTTGGTCCGAAGCCGGAATTCGTCGTCTCCGCGTATCTGAATCCCATCGACTGCCTCCGTTCTTATGCCGGTAAGAAACTTCATCCTGAGCAGCTCACCAAGAGCACGACGATCGAAAATCGGCGATATCCAGGGACCGACAAGGCGATATTTTGTACAAGCGAGGAAACGTACCGCGGTCAGCGCGCCGCCTTTCCGTCCGACGACGGTTTTACGTCGGTCAACAGGCGGCCAATGATGTCAACGGAAGAAAGCCCTTCCCCCTGTGCCTTGAAGTTAGGCACGATGCGGTGGCGGAGAACGGAAGGTGCCAGGGCTTGAATGTCTTCAAGGGAAACGGCGTAGCGTCCTTGAAGGATCGTGCGCGCCTTGGCGCCCAAGACTAAGAATTGGGAGGCGCGCGGTCCCGCTCCCCATTCGACGTAGTCTTTAATAAACTGCGGCGCCGCGGGATTTTTCGGCCGCGACCTCTGCGTCAGTGTAACCGCGTAGGAGACGACAAAAGGCGATATCGGCACGCGCCGGACAAGCTCCTGGTAGCGCAAGATGGCCGAGCCTTCCATAACCTTTTGCGGTGATGGCCTGCGGACGGAGGTCGTCTG
>JBFJNS010000071.1:0-9943 GCA_041618055.1 Binatia bacterium | reverse complement strand
CGGAAATCGATCCTCCATGTGCAGCGCCATGAAAAGCCGAGGCATTACAGGAAAGTGAAACGCCATGTGGCACTCGTCCCCGCTGCCAAAGTAGGTGACGGCGTCCTCCGGCCATTGATTCGCTTCGGCAAGCAGCATGCGGTTGTTATATTTCTTGTCGACATGCTGTCTGAGTTCCTTCAAGAGGGCGTGGGTTTCCGGAAGATTTTCGCAATTGGTTCCTTCGCGCTCGAACAAATAGGGCACCGCGTCCAGACGCAGGCCATCCACGCCCATGTCGAGCCAGAAGTCCAACACGCCAAATACCGCCTTTTTCACCGCCGGATTGTCAAAGTTGAGATCGGGCTGGTGCGAGTAGAAGCGGTGCCAGAAATAGGCCTTTGCGACGGGATCCCAGGACCAATTGGATTGCTCAAAGTCTTTGAAAATAATGCGCGCGTCGCGATAGCGCTCCTGATTGTCGCTCCAAACGTAATAGTCGCGCGCCGTGTTTCCTGGCTTGGACTCCCGCGCACGTTGAAACCAAGGATGCTGGTCGGACGTATGGTTGATGACTAGCTCGGTGATGACGCGAATGGAGCGACGGTGCGCTTCGCGGAGAAATACCTTAAAATCCTGCAGCGTGCCGTAGTCGGGATGGATGTCGGTGTAATCCGCAATGTCGTATCCGTCATCGCGCAGGGGCGAGGGATAAAAGGGGAGCAGCCAAAGGGCGGTGACGCCGAGGTCCGCAAGATAATCCAACTTTTGCGTCAACCCTGGAAAATCGCCAATGCCGTCGCCGTTGCCATCGCAGAACGCACGCAGATGCAGCTCATAGATCACCGCGTCTTTGTACCACTGCGGATGATGTTCTAAAGTCGACTGTGCGGTTTTTTTTTCTCTTCGACTCATAATTATCCCGTTCCGATTACATGAAATAGTCGAAATCTTGCTCCCGACGGATCCGGTGCCGAACCCGGAAGATGTGCGCCGGCACGCTGTTCGGGTTCAGTTCCACATAACACCTTGGCCCGTGCCAGAGAAAACGTGCGTCGGTCAAAAGATCGTGCACTTGAAACGGCTGCAGCGGATCGAGCCGTAGCTCTTCGAGGGGCAGCTCCAACCAGCCGGACTGAACATGGTAAGGGTCCAGATTGACCACCACCAGAATCACGTTGCTTTGATCCTCCGTTGCCTTGCTGAAGCAAATGATCTCATCGTTATCGACCGGATAAAAACGCAGACTGCGGTCACTGTGGAGCGCCGTGTTTTCCCTTCGGATCCGGTTTAGCCGCGCGATGAAGTCCTTGAGGCTGTCCTGCTTTTCAAGATTCCAATGTCGGATTTCGTATTTTTCCGAATTAAGATATTCCTCGCTGCCCGGTTCGCGGGGAATATTTTCACCAAGCTCGAAGGCCGGACCATAGATACCATAATTGGCACCGAGGGTTGCCGCGAGCACGATTCGGGTCATGAACGCCGGCCGACCGCCGAACTGGAGGTACTCGGTCAAAATATCGGGCGTGTTGGGCCATAAGTTGGGGCGGAAGAATTCGGACACTTCGGTCTGGGTGAGCTCGGTGAAGTACTGGGTCAGCTCCCACTTCGTGTTGCGCCAGGCGAAGTAGGTATAGGACTGGCTGAAGCCCAGCTTCGCCAGTCGGTACATCACCTTCGGACGGGTGAAAGCTTCTGCCAAAAAGAGCGTCTCGGGGTAGGTCTTTTTCACCTGCGCGATGGCCCACTGCCAGAAGGGAAATGCCTTCGTATGGGGGTTGTCCACGCGGAAGATACGCACGCCCTGCTCGCACCAGAACGTCATCACGCTTGCGAGCTCCTCCCAGAGTTCTTGCCACCGTTCGGTTTCGAAATCCAACGGATATATGTCCTGATACTTCTTCGGCGGGTTTTCCGCGTATTGAATCGACCCGTCCGGCCGTTTGCGAAACCATTCCGGATGTTCCTTCACGTAGGGATGATCCGGGGTGCATTGAAAGGCGATGTCCAGGGCGATCTCCATATTGAACTCTTTGGCCTTGGCAACGAGCCGTCGGAAGTCATCGAGCGTGCCGAGCTGGGGATGAACGGACTTATGGCCTCCTTCCGCGGCCCCAATCGCCCAGGGGCTGCCGACGTCGTCTGGATTTGCGACGAGAGCGTTGTTTTTGCCTTTACGGAACGACCTGCCGACGGGATGAATCGGCGGGAGATAGAGTACGTCAAAGCCCATCGCAGCGACATATGGCAGTCGCTGCTCGCAATCCCGCAATGTGCCGTGCGCCCCCGGCTCGTTGGCGCAGGAGCGAGGAAACAACTCGTACCACGCGCTGTAGCGCGCTTTGCTCCGATCGACGCTGATGCGCAGTTCCTTATCATAAGTCGCGGGCCAGCGGCGGTCGGCATACCTATCCATCAATGCCGCAAGATCCTCGTCCAGGGCGCGGCGGCGGGCTTCGGGGTTGTTTGCGCGAAGATCGCTGGCGAACTGCTGCAAGGACTTGCGATCTTGTCCCTTGGCGCGCCGCGCAGCCGCTTCGATGAGGTCTGCACCCGCCAGCAGGTCCAGCTCAACTGCCTGATCCGCCTTTGCTTTCTTGGCAAAACCATCGCGCCACGATTTGAACCGATCCACCCATGTTTGCAGCGTATAGATGTAGTCGGTCATCTCCTCGATTTCGAACGTTCCGCGCCAACGGTCGTTAACCAGCGCTTGCATGGGGGTTTCGCTCCAGCGAGAATCTCTTTCCTTGCGGTAGAGAAGCACGGCAGACAAAAGATCATGGCCGTCGCCGAAGATGTCCGCCTCAACGACGACTAATTCACCCACGACTCTTTTCGCAGGAAAGCGGCCGCCGTCGATCTCCGGTTTAACACCTTCAATGACCACGCGCTGACGACCCACGCCCTGATTTTTCATGCTTCGCTCACCTCGCTCGATCCTCCGTCTCATTTTCTCCAACGATGTTACCGAATCCTAATAAATAAACATAGCTTTTGGCATTAAGGCAACCCGAGGACTTTTTGCATGGAAATTTTGTCCTCGCCCGGCGCGCGCCGCTGACAAGGTAGCAAAGGAGTCTTAGCTGCGCCCAACGCAAGATCCGCGACACCGGAGGAGCATGGAACACGCAGCAATCCCTGGCTGCAGGCGCGGCCGTGTCCTCAGAGGCGCTGACCCGGTGCGGCGCAGCGCCCGTCATCCACGGTTGGTATCGTCTGTGGGCGAAACTTTTTTGACCGTAAGCTTGAGAGATGATGGGCTGAGTTCCTGCAACGTGAGTTCCTTCGGGTAGCGGATGTTTTGCTCCGAGATGTTAAACGTCCGCCGGCCCAGGTCCGCCAGCGACACGTCGACCGTCAACTTGATCCTTTTCGCGTCAAAAAGATAAAAAGCTCTTCGCGGCCCAACGAAAGTCGCGTCCACTTCCGCCGGTTGGATCTCTTCAATGTGGAGATCCGACGGAAGGTTCTCTACCACCACGGGAACCTTGTAGCTCACTTCCACGGTCTTCGAGCCGGGCACGAAGATGTACCAAAATGCGATGGCGAGGGCGATCGCGACGGCCTTCTCGATCCAATTCTCGCGCAGCAACTGCAATGAAAACCG
This sequence comes from Binatia bacterium, assembly GCA_041618055.1. GTDB lineage: Bacteria > Desulfobacterota > Binatia > UBA9968 > UBA9968 > JBFJNS01. The sequence continues at coordinate 6,354 of JBFJNS010000071.1, read as the reverse complement.
GTGATTTTTCTGGCTCGGGAACTTTTCCTCCAGAAATTCGTGGATCACGTTCCCCAGCTCTTGAGGGCTCGTGATGTGGCGCAGCTTGCTGTCCACGGCTATCGACACGCTTCCGCGCTCTTCCGAGACGACCAGGCCCAGGACATCTGCCAGCTCCGCAAGACCCAAAGCAGCGCTGTGGCGGGTGCCGACGCGGGCGAGCTGCTTGAGGTCTTTCGAAAGCGGCAGGTGAGCCGCGAAGCGGGTGATACGGTCTTGCTCGATGAGAACAGCGCCATCATGGCCAGGCGAGTGCGGATCAAATATGCTCTTTAGCAAAGGCTCGCTCAGTTTGCCGTCCAGTTGAATGCCTCCAGTAATATGTCGCTCCAGGGGATCGTTGCCGCGGATGATGAGCAGAGCGCCGATTTTTGCCTTGGCGAGATCGACGAGCGTCCGCACGAGGATGTCAACGGTCGTCGATCGCAAAGGAGACGCCGGCCTCGACGTCAGGCTCCAAAGCGCTACGCGCTCGAACATTTGCCGCAGCTCTTCCTGAAAGATCACGACGATCATGATCAGGAAGACGGCGAAAAAACCCTGGAAGATCCACGCGGTCATCTGAAGATCAAGGTACCTAGCGATGATGTATACGGAACCCAGAATCAAGATGCCGCGCACAACCAGGGCAGCGCGAGTGCGCCGGGCCCAGACGATTGCCGTGTAGAGCATCACGGCAACAAAAAGGATGTCGATGACCTCCGGCAGCGTCATAGTCGGAAAGGGGTTGACAAGTGTGCTATCGTTCATAGGCTCCCACCGAATTCCCGTCTTTTTCAATCCGGGCGCGGCACGCCAGGCGGGATGGCCGGCGCCTTAGGGTATGCATGTCACACAGCGACGTCGGGCGTCCCCCGCTTTGGGGCATCCCTTAACGTCCATGCTTCGGACAGCGATTTGAAAATATCACAACCAGGCGCGTATGGAAATTGCTCGGAGTGCCTTTTGGATTAGTGTGGGCGTGCTTGCGCCCGCTCGGCTGCTGCCCGCAGCGCACCGCGGGCGCGTGTTGTAAGTTCACGCCCAAGCGCTATGTAAACGATCTGTACATGGTTGCACATGACCGTTTGGGTTATCAATCAATTCATTTTGGCCAGCACGCATCGGCGAGTTACCCGAAAGCTTTCGATTGTGTAAAGTTTTTGCTCTCCCCACTGGGCACCATGGTGCAAAGTGTAAATATCTTGCACGTGAAAGAACAATGAGACCAGCGAGAGCGTTCGGTTGCCAGCCTTAACTCGCTGTTATTCAAAACAATTCATTTTTCTGGCACCGCTGTTGCTGGATTAATACGCAGCAGCAAATCCAACTGACATGGGTGGTACATATGACTGAAAATTTTCCTATTCGCTTGAGCGACGCAAGACTCGATGTGGAATATGTCGATCAGATTTGTCGGAATCAGTATGATGAAGGGGAGAAGAAGCTCATGCTCGCCGTGCTCCAGGAAGCGCTGAACAATTTTGTGCAGTTCTTGCCTGCCCGGGATGCGGCCGGCCAAGAGCAGTTCCGGGAAGTCGAGGAGTGGTTTTGGGGGAAGGATGGCGAGTGGTTATTCTCGTTCAACAACATTGCTGAGAGTCTCGGTATTAGTTCTACGTATTTTCTCGATGGCCTCATGCGTTTGAAACGGAACAGGCTGCGTGGTTGGCATCGCGCGGAATCTAAGGTCAAACCGTTTCGAATCGGTCGAACCGCCTATCGAACCCGATACACCGGAATGTCGAAGGGCCGGGCGTACGCTAACCGCACGTCCATGCGCACAAACCGTGTGGCGGCCCTCAACTGAGACCGCGTGTTCTCATGCAGTAGCCTTTCGTTTCAATTACCAACCAAAAAACAAACCGCCCGAGCGGCGGGGCCTGAGGGAAAGCTGATCGCAGCTTCCCTCCAGGCGAACCAGGGTCAGGCAAAATCAACATCAGTCACGGCCGTCATGGTGACGGCCTGTCTCTCCGCGATGATCGTCACATGGCAGGAGCGCACAACGCCGGGTTTATTATGAGCGAATGAGAGCTTGCGCACAGAGGTTCCCCCTTTTCCCGAATCGCTAGACGGAAAATGCCAATGCAATGCCGCATGCGTTGCTCCATGACGCTTTTCCCAGCCCTATAGGAGGCAGCGAGAGGCGAGCTCTCCAGAGCGAGGCCATGAGCCGCAGTCCTCGCTGCGCGAGGAATTACAAATCACAGATTTTAGATTTGCCGCCATTTGAGATTTGCAATTTGAGATCCCGAAGGCCTGCCTCGCTCTTCCGAACGCCCCTCCCGACTGACACAGTGTCATCAGGTCTCCACTGATTATCACAAAACCGCGTTAGTGCGGGCCACAAGGAAATTTTTTGCTAATCTAAAAAAAGTGCGGTAAAGAGGTGAATCGCAAGCCCCGATGAAGCCGCATCAAGCAGATCGAAGGCAACACGGGAACGCCTCAGATCGGTTTGCAAACTGGGTCGATGGTGTGGATTCCCAAAAGAGAAATACCAGTGCCCGGCCAGGCTCTAATGACGACCGTGAGGCTGTTCGGTTCCGTGCTTTCGCTCTCTCCGGGGCGCCCGTCGATTCATCAAGTGCCGCGAAATGTTTTGAGTGAGCAATAGTCCGGGCTGAGCAGACACTCCAGCCTTGAAGCCGTAGAACATGTAGTCGCGAGAGGAGTCGCAAAAAATGGCAGACGCGAGACGGCCCGAATACGGGTCGGATGTGATAGTGGACCTCATGCGCGAGTACGGATTTAGGTATGCGGCGATTAATCCCGGCTCGAGCTTTCGGGCCTTGCACGACTCGATCGTGAATTTTGGCGGTAACGAGAGTCCAAAAATCGTGCTCGCCTGCCATGAAGAGATTGCGGTTGCAATCGCTCACGGTTACGCGCGCGCGTCGGGGCGGGCCGGACTTGCTATATGCCATGACGTGGTTGGGCTCCAGCATGCGTCAATGGCGATTTACAACGCCTGGATCGATCGGGTGCCGCTGATTATTCTGGGAGCTACGGGCCCATCGGATCCCACCGGAGAGGAGCCTTATCCACGCCTGGCCCCACTCCACACGGCCCACCTCCAGGGCGAGCTAGTGCGCGACTACGTGAAATGGGACTACCAAGCCAATAGTCTTGCGGGGGTGGTCGAGTCCTTCGCTCGCGCCAACAAAATTGCGCTCACCGAGCCCATGGGACCGGTTTATCTTTGCTATGACGCAAAGCTCCAGGAAGACGCGGTGCGGGAGATGCCCGGTCTGGCATTGCCGGGAACTTGCCTCCTCTCGGTTTCTCCATCCGGCAATCCCGAGACACTCGAAATAATCGTGCGCGACCTGCTGCAGGCAAAAAACCCGGTGCTGATCGCCGGCATGGTGGGGAAGAAATCCGGCGCTTGGAGGTCGTTGGTTTCGTTTGCGGAAACGCTAGGGCTGCCGGTGATCGATCAAGGATTGCGTTTTAACTTGCCGACAACTCATCCCTTGACGGTGACGGGAGATGAAAGAGAGATTCTGGGTGACGCAGACATCGTGTTAGCGCTCGACGTGATAGACCTCTACTGGGCCATTCACCGGCTCTCGGAAAAGCACGAACGGCTGCTCCGTGCCGACGCGCGGCTCATTCAAATGGGAATGGAAGATTTCACCGTGAGAAGCTGGGGCGAAGCGAGACGGCTGATCACGACCTCGCTCTCCGTCATTGCAGACACGGCCGTAGCCCTGCCGCAGATGAGCGCGATAGCCTCGCGGTTGCTCCGCGATGATGAACGGGGGCGAAAGCGCATCGAAGAACGGATGCGCCAAACGAAACTGCGCCACGACGAAGTTCGCTCCCGGTGGCGCAAGGAAGCGGATCGGCAATCGGAGATGAAACCCGTTTCCTTGCCTCGGTGGATATTGGAGCTTCGGAATCTGCTCAAAGCGCATTCCTGGTCTCTGGTGAATAGCGGAACCGGGAGTTCGGTATGGGCGAGGCGACTCTTGGATCTGACGGAGCCCGAGCAGTTCTGCGCGGGTAATCCCGGCGGCGGACTGGGGCACGGCATCGGCGCCTCCATCGGCGCCGCGCTGGCAGAGCCGCTTGCAGGGCGGATCTGCGTCGATCTTCAAGCCGATGGAGATCTTCTCTACACACTAAGCGGACTTTGGACAGCTTCGCACTTGCGCATTCCGCTCCTGATCGTCATGACCAATAACTACTCCTACTACAACGACGAAGAGCATGCAGAGCACTTGGCCGTGAGACGCCATCGGCCGGTGGAAAACAAAACCATCGGCTTTCGCATCGAGCCGCCACGCGTCGATTTCGCGAAAGTTGCCCAGGGATTCGATATTCATGCGGAAGGCCCCATCGAAGATCCTGAAAAGCTCAACGAAAGCTTGCGGCGCGCTATCCATGTTGTTGCGGAGACGGGGAGGCCTGCGCTCCTAGATGTTATCACGCAACCAAGGTAGGCCCCGGATCGGGGCTCTGGGCCATGCTTGACCGCCCGAGTTAACTTTCATTTTAAAGTTAGTTTCGCGGGCCTAGCGCCACGAGTCGGCGCAGAAATAGCCCCGCATGGCCTGGCTGTGGGCGTGGCATTAATTCTTTTCAGAAGTGTTCAATTCTAGACAGTAATTGCTGCCGAGTCCTTATAATATGACAAGCACAAGAATCTGATGAATCAATATGAGATCCCGGCTAGTTCCGAGGAAGGAAAGCAACGTGGCTTTTTATGCGGTTGATGTGCGAGAGCGGGTGATCCAGCGGGTGACGCGGCAATACAACGGCGCAGACAACGCCCGCTATTTTTTAATCGAAGCTGGTTCTGCGAAACTGGCGTGGGCGAAAGCGATCCACAGATTGAACGCCATGAGCAGCGCCGATTGTGACTCCTGCCGTCATCGCTATTGCAGCACTTGTGAAGATTGCTCGGTTACAAAGCAATACTCGGACTACTGGATTTGTCACAATTGCGGAGGCTTAAATCCTCGGGTTCCGAACTCGAGCTCAAGGGGGGTGTCTAATGGATTGGGACGAAGTTAAACTTGGCTTTTGGAGCGCCGTCGGAGGCGCAATTCTATTGGCCGTTGTCGGGTTCAAATGGGGTGGATGGGTGACAAGCGGCGCTGCCAAGGCAATGGCTGAGGAGATTGCCGCCAATGCGGTCGCCGAACGTTTCGCCCCGCTTTGCGTGTCGCGGTTTAACAAGGATTCGGAAAAGGACCAGAAGCTCAAAGAATTCAAAGAGAAGGATTCCTGGAATGGTCAAAAATACATAGAACAACAGGGTTGGGCGACAATCCCTGGTGAGACAACACCCGATAGCAAGGTTGCCGAGATCTGTGCCAAGCGACTTGCAGAAAGCACGTAATAAGACCCCAGGGCCATTTACTATTCGCTGCGCTTGTGGGACCCTGTATCCGCCTGACGCAGGAACGGCTGGGACAGAGACTAAAGGAGGCCCGCAATGGGGGATAAAGGTAAAAAGGATAAGGAAAAGAGCCGAAAGCAGAAGTTAAAAAAGCAGGAACAGGCCGCGAAAACCGTTGCCGAGAAGCAACCTACCAAAGCCTCGTGAGCACCGCATGCCGTGCGACCAAGGTCCGTGGCCAGGCCGGCATGTGTACGTAATGGAGTAGAAAAAAAAGAGGCGCGATCCGATCCGTCGCGCCTCTTTTCTAATCATTCAGGATACGAAAGCTACCAGCGGTTCCGTCCGCCACTCCGATTGCTGCTTCCGCCTCCGTTATTGTTTCGGGTCGTTTGAGGTTTGGCCTCGTTCACGACGAGACTCCGGCCCTCGTACTGAGTGCCGTTCAAGCTGCTGATCGCGGCTTGCGCTTCGCTGCCGGAGCTCATCTCCACGAAGCCGAAGCCGCGGGACTGTCCGGTAAATTTATCCGCAATCACCCGGGCTGATTCCACCGTACCGTGGGCTGAAAATATTTCCTGCAGTTGCCCGTCCGTGACCGAATAGGGCAAACCACCAACATATACTTTATTGTTCATGTTCTCCTCCTACGAGAGAATGTTAGAGTCTCTAGCCTGAGAATTTGACGGCTAATGGGAGCAGAACATGGGAAACAAAAATCTGAAAACCACGCCCTGGTCGGATTGTCCTATAGATATCTGTTCGCGAGGTGAGACTGGCCGGACCTTCAACTTTGACAATACCTCATTCAGAAGGTCCTTTACTGAAGTAGGTAGCAACACGCTACGTTGTTAATCTTCCCTTGTCAAGCGCATCCCCTAATTTAATTCGCGGCAATTGCTCTCCTCACATCATGTCGCGGCCTCCCGGGGCTGTTTGACTTACGCGGCTGAAAAAGACTTTCCGCGGCGGATATCGACAAT
>JBFJNS010000070.1:0-10058 GCA_041618055.1 Binatia bacterium | reverse complement strand
TCCCCCTCAACGGCAACGAGTCGATATTTAAATACGTCACGGTGGCCATCGCGTTCGCGCCAGGAGTCCACTAGATGAAAAACTCCGTTGTAAGACCATATTCCCGTCTGGATCTTTTCATATACTCGAACACGCTCTGGCTCGCGCTTTCCCGATTTATACATTTGCGCAGCCTCATGGAATTTCCCGTTTTGTGCAAGCCGACCTGAAGGAAATCGTTCGGGTTGATTCGCAACCTTTGGGTTAGGATACTTTGGCCCCTTTGGCTGGTCGTGTCCCTCATATACGAGCGTCGTTCCACTATCTTCTAGCCGGTCTCGATAGGGTGCGTTCCGCCGAACTGACATTAATATGACAGAGTGATTGCCACCAATGCCGAAATTCATTCCTTGCTGAAGACTGGTCCCCTCGCGTCGGCACATCTCGATGTAAGAAATAATGTTATCACTCAACGGCGTGACTCCTGGGCGAGACCATCGTACTCAACGAATAGCGCTGAAGATTTAAACTTATCTACCATAGCTCCTGACACCGAGCCATAGAAGAGCTGCCGGTAGTTTCCGCTAGTATAGTTGGGCGTCGGGGTCCGGAATAACACTCGATACTATCTGCCTTCGGAGGACAGGGCTTCGATCACGAAACTGTGAGGACTCTTAGAATCTTCGCTTAGGCGACACTGCGTTCCGGTTTTAACGCCTCACGTCTTGCCCTTGTTCCAATCGTTCCAGCCGTGCAAAGAGATAACACTTCATTGCGGCAAAGCGATTTTCGGGCGGAATCCAGCGTTTATTTTTGACGGTGACGGCAGGGGAGGGCGACGTTGACGGCCGGTACGCGGCAAAAAATTGTTGACAAACCGCCAAGCCTGCTATTTAAACTGCACCTATCCGAGCTGCGCGAGCCATCCTGGCGAAAAGAATATACGGAAAGGAGAAAACGGTATGAGATTTACAGCACTCGCTCTAGCCATGATTGGCCTCACCCTCATGGTGGGCGCGCGATCGAACGCCGTGGCGGAGGATTTCTATAAAGGCAAAACAATCACGATCGTCTGTCCCTTCAGTGCCGGAGGGACATACGACCGCATGTCCCGACTGGCTGCAGAGTATATGCCGAAGCATATACCGGGACAACCGACGATCATCGTACAAAACAAAGCGGGAGGCGGCGGCATGATCGGCACGCGGGCCGCCTACAAGGCTACTCCCGACGGCCTCACTCTGCTTCACATACCATCAACTTTCCTCTTTCAGTCGCTCTTCGGGCAAAGCAGCGATATCGATTTTACGAAGTGGGGCTGGCTGGGAAGCGTCGGGGGAGCCCACTATATCATGTTCATCCGCTCCTCCCTCCCGCATCGCACGATCGATGATTTGCGCGGCCCAAAAGCGCTCAAAATCGGCGTGCTGGGGCCCAGAAGCTCTATTACCGAGGCCGCCAAATTGATTAAACAATTCGGGAAATTCAACATCCAGTTGGTCCCGGGCTACAAAGGTTATGCCGATATTGCACTGGCGATAAGGCAGGGCGAAGTGGACGGTGTTTCAACCGCAGCGGCGACGCTGGAGGCAAATTCTCTTACTAAGTCCATGATGGAAGACCGTTCGATCGTACTGTTGATGAGTCTCGGCGGCGGCAATCCACCGAAAAAATTCGCTACGGAGATTTCCAAACTTCCGAAGCTTCGCGACCATATCTCGGATGAGGGGGAGCGGCGGGCTTTCGACCTTTACATTGGCACTTTTAATATCACGCGGCCTTTTCTCGCTACTCCTGGGATTCCGGCCGACAGGCTGCAAGTCCTTCGCGATGGCCTGTGGAAGATGATGCATGACAACGCATTCATAACGGCGGCGGAAAAGCAAGGCTTTGAATTGAACCCTGTCGGCCATGAACAGGTCAGCTCTCTGGTGCGCGACATGTTCAGTCTGCCCAAGCCCGTGAAAGACAAGCTGGCGGAAATATTCAAGTGACTATTTAGCCGAGCCAGGTCTCGGTCTAAAACGGTTCGGCGACCAAGGGGCGGGCAGAGCCCGCAGTGAGGGTTTGCGCATGATCTGGGATGCGTTGTTGCGGGGGTTAGTAATAACTGTGAGCGGCCCGGTTCTCGGCGCCATTGCTCTCGGCGTTTCCCTCGGCATCATTTTCGGTTCGATTCCGGGCCTCACAGCCACACTGGGGATCGCTCTTTTGCTTCCGTTCATCTACGGTCTTTCCCCGGTTCCCGCCTTCGCCATCATGCTGTCGGTGGTATCTGCCGTACACACCGCCAACACGTTCCCGGCTTTCTTCTTCAATGTCCCGGGAAGCCCCAGCGCTTCGGCGACGATCCTGGACGGATATCCCATGGCCAAAAAGGGTGAAGCTGCGCAAGGATTAACGGCCGCGTTCCTAGTGTCAGCCATCGGAGGCATCATAGGCGCGGTGATCCTCTGTTTATTCCTGCCTCTTCTTCAGCCATTGGTGCTTATGTTCGCCTCACCCGAGCGATTCATGCTCGTGCTGCTCGGGCTGGTCATGATTAGTTTTTTAAGCGGGGAACGGCCCAGCCGGGGCCTTCTGTCCGCGGCGCTCGGTCTTTGGCTCGGTACGATCGGCATGGACCCGCAGCTGGGCATTCCCCGTTACACGCTTGGCCAAGACTACCTCCTCGAGGGACTGTCGCTGATACCTTTAGTGATGGGGTTATTTGCTTTACCGGAAGTAGTTTCCCTCGCACTCCGCGGGCAAATCGCCGAAAAGGCCGCCATGGATGTGAGCGGCGGCTTTCTCACCGGGGCCAAGGCGGCATGTCGCCATTGGCTCCTGGTCCTGCAGAGCAGCGCTGTGGGTGTCATCGTTGGAGCGATTCCCGGGCTAGGAGGGACGGCAGCAGCCTTTTACGCCTACGGCGTTGCCGTTCGCGGGGCGAAAGACGACGAAAGAAAGAGATTCGGCAGGGGTGAAATTCGCGGGGTCATCGCTCCCGAAAGCGCGAACAATGCGTCGGCGGGTGGGGAACTCATTCCAACCCTCGCATTCGGGGTACCCGGCGGCGCGACTTCGGCCATGCTCTTGGCGGCGTTCCTGATCCTCGGGATCACGCCCGGTCCGCCGATGCTCAACGAACACCTGTGGATCAGTTTCGCCATGGTTTTTATCCTGGTGGTCTCTAACCTGCTCGCCACGGCGATCTGCCTTTGCATCACGAGACCGGCGGCCAAGATCGCCTGGATCCGGGGGAGCCTGATCATACCGGTTATCATGCTTTTCGTTCTATTCGGCGCGTATGCCGCCTACTCCGATCCTGGAACGCTGGTCTTCACGCTGCTCTTCGGTTTACTGGGCTACCTCATGATGCGTGCGGAATGGCCGCGTGTGCCTTTGCTCCTCGGCTTTATACTCGGGCCCCTGTCGGAGAATTTCTTGTTTATTTCCATGAAGAGCTACGGTTTGGGATTCTTGTTGCGGCCGATTAGCCTCATTATCCTCCTGATGATCCTGGGGATCATTTCCTATGGCTTTGTGCGCCGATTGATGAGATGAAATCAAAGCTCGATTTCCTACTCTGCCTGATTGCAGCGCTGGCTTTCAGCGGCGCCTTGTTCCGCGCCACGAATTGGCCGTTCGCAGCCGCCCTGTTCCCGCTCGTGGCCGCGACGGTCGGTCTAGTGCTCGCACTGAGTGGCCTGATCGCTTCCTTTTTTGGCGACTCGCGCGATGTTTCCGACACAACCGAGAGAGGATTGAGCCGCAAAGAAGCGATCACATTCGGCTGGATTTTCAGTTTCTTTGCTCTGGTCGCCTTGCTGGGATTTCAATGGGGCTTGCCGATGGCCACGCTGATCTATCTCAAGTTCGAAGGTAAGGCGGCAAACCTCGCATCGGTCTTTTACGCTTCGGCTTGTTGGCTGTTTTTATATGCCGCGCAGGCCTGGCTTCATCTTCCGCTCTACGAGGGGATTGTCTTCACGGGCGCGTTTTGACTTCGCAAGCTTCTCACCCGTAATGCCAGCGGCACTCCCGCAGGTTTGCCGTAGGGCACGGCGGGCCGCAAGACGCGGAACAATGAACATTGCTGAAGGAATGGTACGCGTTGTGGCGCGTGGGACTTGGCGTCGCAGGCAGTGGCGATCATATTGGGCAGTTCTCGGTTCGACGCGCCGCCGGCGATGGGAAGGGGATCAGTGTTAAGCGGGAGCAGTGTCTTGTGATCTCACCAGGATGAAATCTGCATAACCAGTTGGGAATCGAGTGATCCGGAGTCGAGGCCCTAAATTCGAAGATCAGCCTTCACGCGACGCGCTCCAGGCGCGCGCTGCCCCGCTTTGGCCATCGATTCGATCGCCGCTCACTCGGCCGGTATAGCCGACGCCGTCAACGCTAAAGCGGATGCGATCTCCGTCGACGCGCCCGCCGGAGATCGTCTTGTGCCCGCCGGGGGATTCGATGGATCCCGTGATCACCTGGAACTGCTGCTTCAGCGTGAGCACGCCTTCGGAAAGACGCCATCGGCCGGCAACCTTCGCGGGCACGATGTAGAGCAGGGCTTCACACCAGTCGCCGCAGTCGCCGTGGACGCGTTCGCTCCGGTCGGCGGTCCAGCCGTCGATGCCGAAGGTGTTCAAGACGATGCGCGTGCCGGGTTTGAGGTCTAAGAATTTGTGCATCAGGCGATCGAGGTTCTCGGGCAGGAGAAACAAGGCGAGCACGGTCGCCTGTGAAATATCGGCTTCGAACATGTCGCCTTGCACAAACTGCGCTTTCCCGGCGACGCCTGCCTTGGCGGCAATCGCGTTGGACAAGTTCACCATATCCGGATTGTACTCGATCCCAAGGGCGCGCGCGCCCCGTTGGGCCGCGGCAATGATGTTACGTCCATCGCCCGACCCCAGGTCGATGACGAAGTCCGCCGGCGTTACGTTGGCCAGGTCGAGCATCTTTTCCACTAACTTCGGAGGCGTCGGTACCCAGACAACATCTTTGCCGGACTGGCCTGAAGTGGGCTCGAAAGGTTTGTTCGCGCTCTGGGCGCCCGCATGAGGGGCTTTGAGCGGCAGGCTCAGGACCACAAACAATGCGGCTATCGGTGCGAGGCGTTTCATATCGCGTTGTTGGGCGAACCGTATCCGGTAAGGTCCTCTTGAACAGGCGGCAACCCTTAACGCGGTAGCAGTGCCTACAACTGTGACACGGGAAACCATGTGGCTCATATGTAAACTTCTCCGTAGAGGGCAAGCCCGAGAGAGCAAAACTTAGAGCGCAATTTATCTCGGCAACCGAGTGAGCTCAATAAGCCTTGTGTCGTATTTTGGAGAGGCAATCCGCTCAGCAGCTTGTAACCTCAAGGTGCTATTTATGTCTTTTGGGCGCATGTATTGTTTCCTGCCCCGTTTCCAATCGTTCAAGCTGTTATAGATCTCTGTACAACCGGCCAACTAACTAGCTTTTGACTTCTCCCGCGACTTGCCAAACGGGCGTGAAGACGATATTCAGCGGTTGAGCCATTCGGAAAGCGGAGGTCATGAGATGTACTACGGAGCGCGAGGAATTGTGGGGCTGGTGAAACCTACCTATCGGCCCGGTTCGATGGAAAGCTTTATCAAGCTTATGCCAGAAGGAGTGGGCTTTATTCCATGTCATGCCGGCATCCGCGCCGGCAACGAGCAGGAATTTCAGGAAGCGCTCTCGATCGCAGAAAAAAAAGTTGCGCGACTTGCGGAATTGGGCGCAAACGTGGTCATGATCATGGGGGCGCCCCCGGCCATGGTGCGCGGTCACGGAGCCGACCGGGAGATTTCCGGTCAGCTGTCGAAGAAATACGGAATTTCCGTGCTCGTGGCGACCATGGCCCAGGTTGATGCTTTCCGCGCTCTGGGCCTCAAGAAGCTGGTTGGGATGACCTACTTTCAGGAAGAACTCAATCGCAAGTTCGCCAAGTTCCTCGAAGACGATGGCTTTGAGGTGAAAGCGATGGAGGGGATCGACGTGCCCTTCAGGGACGCCGGCAAAATCGCGCCGGAGGCGATTTATTCCTTTGCGAAAAAGCTCTTCGTTGAACATGGTCCGGTGGATGGCATTTACATGCTCGGTGCGGGTTGGCACAACCTGCCGGTGATTGAAATGCTGGAAAAAGACCTCAAGACCACCGTCGTTTCGAGCATTCCAGCTCAGGTGTGGGCAACAAAAAAAATTCTTCATCTCAACGAGCCCGTGCTCGGCTATGGGCGCCTGCTCGCGGAGATGCCTTAAGCAGAAAGGAGATTGACGATGGTTCGACGGCAGCTTTTCTGGAGTGTTTGGATCCTGATTTGGGGATTATCGATCGGAGTTGCGGTCCAGGCGCAAGATATCAGGGCGAAGGCGGAGGCGGAGGGCAAGGTGGTGTTCTACGCCACGTTCAACGCCAACGACAGTAAAGCGATGATCGATGGGTTTCGCCAAGTTTATCCCAAAATCGAAGCTACCTTTTACCGCGCGACGGACGCGCAATTGATGGAAAGAATCTTGACGGAGTCCAGGGCCGGCAAATCCCTTTGGGACGTGGCCATGCAGACTAGTTTCTACGGCGAGGCGATGAAGAAGAGAGGGCTTCTAGCGGCCTACGACTCCAAGGAAAGAAAGGGCTACCGCGAGGGTTTTAAAGATGCCGACGGGATGTGGACCTCGGTGTACACCAACTACGCGGCTTTCGGTTTCAATACCAAGCAAGTGCCCAAGGCGCAGGTGCCTAAATCCTACAACGACCTTTTGAAACCCGACTGGAAGGATAGTCTTGGCATGGATGGGAGAGCCTACGAGTGGTTCGGCACCATGCTCAAGGCGATGGGGCCGGAAAAAGGACTGAAGTTCATGCAGGCTCTGGCCAAACAGCAACCGCAGCTCAGGAATGGCCGGACTCTCATTGCGCAACTAGTTGCCGCGGGCGAGTTCAGGGGAGCCCTCACGGCCTATTCGACGACTTTTCAGCAGATGAAAGATGCCGGTGCGCCTGCCGACTGGGTCTACTTAAATCCGGTCTTTGCTAACATCCATCCGGCCGGTCTCTCTTCGACGGCGCCGCACCCCAACGCGGGCAAGCTGTTCCTCGATTTCATGCTGTCCAAGAGAGGCCAAGAGATCGTGCGCGATATGAATCGGATCCCCGACCACATCGATGTCAAGCCGAAACAGCCCGAGCTCATGGAAGGAATTGAGCCCGTATTCGCTCCCGATGAGGTTTTGGAAAATTTTACACAATACGCCAAGCGCTTTCATGAAGTATTCGGCGGGAGATAGAGGGTTCAGCTAAGAACACTGTATCCGGGGGCTGGCAGGTTCTTCGCGGTCTTTGTCCTGAAGCCACGGTCCGCAACGGGAGGGGCAAGTAGGTCTTACGTTTGCCGGCGGAAGCGCACGCCCATTTCAATCCGTTGGGCAGCATAGATTGCGCTGGGCTGACTGCGGACGCTCTTCTCAGCTTGTGGTGATATACACGGGAAGGATGCGCTCATGAAGGTCATGATCCAGGGTTTGACCAAGGAATTCATGAGCGGGCAGGGAAAAATCCGCGCCCTGGGTGGAATAGACCTCGAGGTGCGCGAGCGCGAATTTTTCGGCATCATCGGGCCGACCGGCTGCGGCAAGACCACGCTTTTGCAAATCATTGCGGGTCTGGAAAAGGCGACGCAAGGTTCCTTGGAATTCGTCGGTGAGCAGCGAACTCAATCGCGCGTGTCGATGGTTTTTCAAGACCCCTCACTGATGCCCTGGCGCACGGTCGAAGAGAACGTTCCCCTCGGGCCTGAGTTCCGCAAAGAGCAACCGTCCATCGTGAAACGCGTAAGCCAGTATTTTCTAGAAATGGTTCGTCTCTTTGATTTCAGCGGTGCGCGGCCTCACGAACTATCGGGAGGAATGAAACAGAAGGTCGCGATTGCCCGCGCTCTCGCCAACGATCCTGAAGTCATTCTCATGGACGAGCCCTTTGCCAATCTCGACGCGCAGACGCGGCTCTTGCTGCGCGAAGAGCTTCTTCGCATCTGGGAGCGCGACAAGAAAACCGTTATCCTGGTGACGCACAACCTCGAGGAGGCGGTATTGCTGTGCGACCGGGTGGCGGTCATGAGCTCGGCGCCAGGGGTCGTCAAAAGTATCGTCACCATCGATCTACGCCGGCCGCGCGGTTTCAAGAGCATGAGAGACCCTGATTACGCTCGCTGCATGGAGAAGATATGGGACCTGCTGCGCTACGACGTCGATAAAGCGATGCGCGAACACCATCCGTCTCAGACATCCGCGCAGGAGAAAGACATGCGGCGGAAACCTCGCTTTTCGGGTTGGCAGTAAACCCTAATCTGACAATTTTTCATGCTCGCTCGGCCGCAAGCCCTGCAATCGTGGGCATGCCCTTCGGGATTGCAAATGGCAAAACTCAAATTGCAAGTCTGATATCTGCGGTCTGCAATCTGTCATTCTGAGCGCCGCGAGGACTAGACGGACCGCACGAACCACTTAGACATGTGAGTTCTTGTTTCCTCTCGACCGCAGGCCGCTTTTAACCCGAATTCCGCAGTAGACAGTTGCTTGAGGAGCGTGGGGCGACCCTTTCGTAGCGAAGATAATAAGTTGGTGGCTGTACGCAGATAGACATGGCCGGTGCATGGAGTTGCAGTCTCAAAGCGAGGGCGGTCACTTGCCAAGGTGCAACAACTTCTTTGCAACTCCGCGCTTGGGTACCTTCGCCACTCCAGGCTCGCCCCTCGCTCTGCCTATACCGAATCTGCAACTGCGGAATCCAAGTTTAAGGTGCCGCACCAGACGGGGAGTGGGCGCCAAAAAGCAGCGGCTTATTCAAAGCGGAAGAATGCTGCGCGCGTGCTCCAACACTCGTGCCGATAGGTCAGGGTCGGATCAACTGCAGTCCCAGGCGAGGAGCTTGTCAATGGCCTCGATGTAACGGGGGGTTTCTTCTCTAAAAACGTCGTTGACCGTGGCCTTGTACGCGTCGATTGGAAAAATTTTGCTGCGTTCGACATACAGTCCCAGCGCGGCGGCCGCTGCCAATTTATCAGAAGCTAATGTGCGGGCAGGAGGACGTATGATCTTAGCTCGGGTGCGCGGCGCGGGAAGTTCCGAATCGAGGATCACAAGCGCGTCGGGGGCGAGAGTGTCGAAAACCCTCCGTCCTGCGACCTCCTGCAGTCCATCTGCAGAAACAACGACCACACCGTTGGCCTCATCGATGCCGGTGTAAAGAATCGGCTCGGGGCTCAAGCACACTTCGGCAAGAGAGAAGCCGCTTCCCTGAGTGACGAGGTTATCATTCTTCTGTGTTACACGAAGACCCGACATCACGGCGGCCTGACACAAGAGCCGCGCGGACGACTGCACCCGTTCGCCGGCGGTGCCGCTAACGAGCAGGCGGACTTGCTGTGCTAAATTGTGGCGGAACCTAGCGGGTATGAAATTCTCTCCGGGGGCATCTTCGGCTCGGGGAAACTTCTCTCTGTAAAGTAGCCCGAACTCCTTCCGGTCGGTGCGGCATAGGAGGGTGCCCCTCTTACGGCCCAGACTTTCGAAGTTCTCCCTGAGTTGTCCGCCGCTCAACCGGTTCAGCCTTGTGCCGTACACGGTGCAGAGTTCGGCAATCTCCACTAGGGCGAAGCCCGGGTAGGCGATGGCTTCCGCCAGCGTATCTGAGAGATCCCGGTCCGTGGCGAGTTTTCGCGCCACGAATCCAGCGCCGCAACTTTCGGCAATTTGACAGATGTCGAGCGGCGGAACGATGTTGCCGCGCATGGTCGTTGTGGTTACGAATCCAACGGGGGAGAGTGCGGAACACTGCCCGCCCGTCATGCCGAAGACAAAGTTATTGTGCAGTAGAAGAGTGACGTCTGCGTTGACCTGCGCGGCATGAACGATATGCAGCAGCCCGATCATCGCTCCGCCGTCACCGATCATCACGATGGGTTTGAGCCTTCCATCAGCCAGAGCCCTGTCGGCAATGGCTGCCCCTACGGCGAACGCCGTGGACCGCCCGTGCGTGGTGTGAACCGTATGGACGTTTTTGAAAAGCGCATCGGCCAAACCCACACAGC
>JBFJNS010000069.1:0-10064 GCA_041618055.1 Binatia bacterium | reverse complement strand
GGATCGTCCGCCTGCAGATAACGATACTCCTGGCTGAGCGTCTGTGACGACACGATCATGAGGAATTTTTTCGACTTGGTTTTGAAGACATAAGTGGAAAACGTTTCGTCTTCCTCCTCGAACACGAGTTCGTCCAGTGACGCATCGGTTCCCAGGACATGGCGATAAATCTGATAAGCCCGCAACGTGATGGGATCTTGTTTGGCATAAAAGAGGGTTCGGTTGTCGTTCGCCCACGCCAGGTTTTCAGTGACCTGCGGAATCAAATCCGGCAACAATTCTCCCGTCATGAGGCTCTTCACATAGGTTGTGTAAATTCTTCGTCCTTCCGTATCCACCGCGTAGGCAAGAATGTCCTGGCCCGAACTCACGGCCCAACCCCCTATAGAGAAAAATTCATGTCCCTGGGCCAGCAAGTTAGCGTCGAGCATGATCTCCTCGGGCTGATCCAGGGAGTGCTTCTTGCGTGCGAAGATTGGATATTCCCTCCCCTCTTCGTAGCGCGTGTAATAGTAGTAGTCGTCGCGCCTGTACGGAACGGAGCTGTCGATTTGTTTGAACCTCCCCTTGATCTCCGCAAAGAGTTTCTCTTCCAGCCCTTTCGTATGGGCCATTTCTTTTTCGGCGTAATCGTTCTCGGCCTTGAGGTAAGCAATCACCTCCGGATTCTCCCGCTCGCGCAACCAGAAATAATCGTCCACCCGGACATGGTTATGCTTTTCAAGCCGCATGGGGATTCGCTGGACCATCTAGAGCCTCCACCTAGCCTTCAAGGGTTAAGGTCAAATCCTAGACAATTTCGCGCTTTATAGCCAGGCAGCGCACGGGCCGGGCTATCGGTAAAGCGATGCGGTTGTGAGAAACGCGCATGCGACAAAGCCAAAATTAAACTCAACCTTGCTCGTCCGCCTTTCTAGCCTAGATTTCTCGCGGGTATGTGCCTCATTAATATTGGCGGTGTCCATGGCGGAGTCGGTTTGGCCTCCCTTGATTTCAGAAATCTCGACGGCCCCTTCCTTTTTGATCCGGAAGATTTGACCACCTTGAGGCTCTTTTCTCGCACCGGACGATCCTCAAATAGTGATACGGAATCGCTGCGAGCCAACGCCTTGGATTGACAACAACACAACGTTATCGGATACTCGCCACCAAACCGAGTCGTGGCGCAGTCTGTGGTCTCAGAGGGGCCGTGAACGAATCCGTTCATGCTTCGACAGACTCTGCGCCGTCCTGGGTTCATAGAAGGAGCGAACGGACAGGGTAGATGAAGATTCAATTACCTGGCCGTTCGGCCTGCGCTCGAGAACTGGAGCGCAGCAATCCTGCAATCAGGGTGCCGGGCAGCCACGACGAGTACGCCGCGAATCCAGCGAAGTGGATTTATGCGTTTTGAAACCGTTCTCCGCTAAGCCTAAAAGTAAACGGAGGGTTTGGATAATGGCAAAAAGGTTTTCGATTTTATCCTTGGTCTTGACCGGCGCACTATTTTTCGCATGGTCGGCCGAACCGGCTTTTGCCCAGGAATCTTTTTACAAGGGCAAGACCCTCCGCATCATCGTGGGTTTCGGCGCGGGCGGAGGATTTGACGCCTATGCTCGCGCGTTGAGCCGCCATATGGGCAAGCATATTCCGGGAAATCCCACTTTGATCGTGGAAAACATGACAGGCGCCGGAAGCCTGATTGCCGCCAACCATCTTTACAGGGTTGCCAAGCCCGACGGATTGACCATCGGGACCTTCCATGGAAGCCAGGTCGTCGCGCAACTCATAGGCGGTCAAGGAATCGAATTCGAGGCACTCAAACTAGAATGGATTGGGACACCAGGGAAGAACCATGATGTTTGCCTTCTCAGTAAAGCAAGCGGCATCGCGTCCGTTGAACAATGGATGGCGGCAAAAACCCCTGTCCGGCTAGGCGGGTCTGCGCCGGGCGCGTCCACTGACGATTTTCCGAAAATCTTGAGGGCAGTCCTGGGGCTCCCCTTAAGAGTCGTCACTGGATACAAGGGAACTGCCGACATGCGGCTCGCCGTCGAGGGGGGAGAACTTTCGGGGCTCTGCGGTATTTCGGCGGCCTCCGTGAGAGCGACTTGGAAAAAACAACTCGAAGCAGGCGATGTAGCGGTTGTGCTGCAGAACGCTCCGCAGTCTCACCCGGACCTCTCCGCCAATATTCCCCTAGCCATCAACCTGGCCAAAACCGACGAGGGGCGCCAATTCATCCAAAACGGTATCCACGCTCCAAGCGCCATCACGTATGGCTACTCAGCGCCTCCAGGCACGCCGCAGGATCGAATTCAGATCCTCCGTCGAGCCTTCTGGAACACAACCAAGGATCCGGATTTCTTGGCCGAGGCTGCCAAGGCCAATTTGGACGTTAACTCAATCCAGGGCGAGGAGGTCGCCAAACTCATCTCTGACCTCTTCAAGCTCGATCCCGGCGTAGTCTCCCGGCTCAAAGAGATCCTGCGTCAACAGAATTAGGTGGGCAGCCCGGGGCTGTCGGGCTTGCGCACAAACCCAACATGCTGGAAAACCCGATACCAGCCGTGCGTGTAATGCGAGCAACCGTTATTTTGTTTGCCGCACTTCCTCCACGTCCGTCCCTCTAATCCAACCCACAGTGCCGGCTTTAGTCTTAACCATGTACCAGAACTCACCGGCGCCTGAGGCTTTGCCGAGGGTCGAGAGGTCCTCGCCGCCGCGCAGTTTATCAAGCACCTCGGATCGTCCGTCTTGCTGCGCATGCAACGCGCTTCCTTGACTCTTGACCCTAAGCTTAGTCGGCAAGGGCTCCTCCGGTCCCGAGACCAGGGGCCCGGCCGCCTCCCCAGTCTCACCGATCAACGTTTGAAAAACATCCGTGACATGACGTGCGGCCCAATCCTTTGGCCCCGCTTTCTTGCCGATGATCTGACCGCCGCCGTCGATTATGTAGGTCATGGGCAGCGCCCAGACGCGATAAAGCGACGAGACCTGCCCGTCGGAATCGAGAAGTGCGGGGAAACTCAATTGATATTTGCGCATGAAACGCGCCACCTCTGCGGCGTCTTCTCGTAAATTGACCGCAAGGACGGCAAGCCCTCGGCTGCCCAGCGCTCTGTGCAGCCTTTCCATGGACGGCATCTCCTCACGGCAGGGACCGCACCACGTGGCCCAAAAATTGAGGAAAACCACCCTCCCCCGGTAATTGCTCAGACTCACGTTCTGGCCATTGAGATCTCGAAGAGTAAAGGCCGGCGCCACGGAACCCGCCGGCATTTTCTCCACTCCGATGCTCTTCAGCAGATCGGCTCCGCTCGCTGAAGATTTGCGCGCCTGTGAGAAGAGTATATCGGGAGCTAAAAATCTGACCGCGAGCAACACGCCCGCCAGCACTAATAGAATTGTCGTGATCCACCTAATCATCCGGAATCCTCCGGGGCTTCCCCTACCCTTATTCTTATAAGGCAAATCATAATGTCATGTCTAATAACACTTCGAAATATCCCGGGAGGTGAGTTTGACGGGGTGAGCCCACTTGCACTGGAGCGGGACACTATCCTGGATTATTCGCGGACCGAGGAAAACGCGCGACGCACTGACGATCGAAAGGTCAGCCTCGGAGGAAGCGGGCACCCGAGCGTAGCGCTGCACTGACTTCTATTGAGCTTGGCCATAAGATTGCCTGCCTACTCGCGGCGCACTTCATCACTTCAATTTGCAGGCCTCCTCAAAATATAGGCCCATTGCCCGCGACTGGAGAGGATCGCTCCTCGATCGCTCTTCCTGTAAATAATGTAAACTAAAGCGCCACGCGTTGACAGATTTGTTTGACATCGGTTAATGTCACCCTCGATGAACTTTAGCATGAGAGTCCCAAGGATCGTAGGTTATATGCGCAAGCTCGTTCTTCTCGCCGCGGACGGAACCCTAAAACCTCCTCTGCTGCGTCCGGAAAAGTATGTCGATGCGAGCTATCTGGATGAAGCGCGCCGCACCGCTCAATAGTTCATTCGGCGCGCCGCACCATTTGCGCCTTACGTAGTTTCCCAAAGGCCGCGGCATCGAGATGAACATACGGCAGTGCGCTTTGGGGGTCGTGGCATGCGCCCTGATCATTGCGGGCTGGGCAAGGCCCGCCCGCGTTCACGGCCAGCCGCCGGCTCGGGCGATGGTCCTCGCCTGGGATGGCGCCACATCCGCCTTTATCGACGCTTTGTTGCGCGAAGGGAAATTACCCAATCTCGCAAAGCTCATTGAAGGCGGTGCGTTTGCCGACGCCGTTGTCCCGGTTTTCCCGTCCAAGACCGCGCCCGGCTTTGCAACCCTTTGGACGGGAGCCCCGCCGCGAAAAACCGGCATCAGCGGCAATCGCGTCCCTCCCGAGCCCCGCATTCAACATACGATTATGGAAAGTATCTCTGCTTTCGCCGCGGCTCCCCTGCTCGCGGAGCCTATTTGGGCAGTGGCGGGCCAAGCCGAGAAAAAGGTGGTCCTTTCTTACGTCCCGCTGGGCCGAGAAAGGTCTGAGCGCGCCGTCAAGTTTCAAGGCTACAGTACGATTGCCGGACGAGACGGCGTCGTTACCGGGCGAGCGGCGAGGCCAAATCCGGCGACCTCTTGGATCAATATCCCGCAGAGCCTCATGCCGCCCCTTGAGGTCAGCTTCGCGGCCGGCGTTTCGAGCTATTTTGGTCTTTTCATCGACGACCCCGCGGATGAACAAAAGGGTTACGACACGCTCATAGTGACTGCCGCGCGCGATGGGCGAGATATCAAAGCTAAACTCAAAGGCGCCCCGCCGGGTTCCGGTCGAGAGGGTTTTTGGAGCAGCGCCATTGAAGTGAAAACTGTCAACCAGCAAAGCGCCGTCACTTATCTGCGACTGTTCGACCTCAAGCCCGACGGCAGCGATTTTTTTCTGTATTTTACCAGGCCAAGCCGCGACCGGATTTCACCTCCCGAATTGCTCACCGGCGCAAGCAGCGCTGTCGGAGCCTTTGTAGGCAACGGCGCGAGTTTTCGTTACAGCCAGGGCGAGCTGGGGCCCACGATCCCTCGGGGCGGAGACGGCACGGCCGAAGCCCGTTATCTTGAAACGGTGCGATTCGCACAGTATCAACTCATGGAAACGGCGCGCTGGGCGCTCAAGCACATATCTTGGGATCTCTTTATCGCGTACACGCCTTTCCCTGATGAGTCCGAACACCTGTGGCGCGGCTACCTCGACTCCAGCCTGCCCACTTTCCGCAAAGAACTGGCAACGAGACTGCTGCCTTTCATGGAGCAGGTCTATCAATCCTGCGACCAGCTCCTGGGTCTCGTAATGGCCAATCGTCCGGACAACACAATCATCGCGCTGGTGTCGGATCACGGCGCGGAAGGAGTCTACAAGCGCCTTGCCATCAATCACCTCTTGCAACAGGGCGGGCTTCTGCAAACCGACGAAGGCGGCCGGTTGGATTTGGCGAAAACCAAACTGTATTATCCATCGGTCAATAACGGTTATCTTTTGATTAATTCTTCCGACCGTAAGAGCGGCACCGTTCCACCGGAGGAGCGAGGCGCAATCATAAAGCGATTTCGCGAGGTAGCGGCGGCGTTCCGCGACGGCGACAATCAGGTCATTACCGCCGTGTACGAAGCCCAGACGGAAGGGCCAGCCCTGGGGATCGGCGGCGAAGGGGGCGGCGATATCTATGTGGATCTTCTTCCGGGTTATGATTTCGAACCCCGCCTCGGCATTCGGGAAATGATCACGCACCGCGAACCCCACGGCATGCACGGATTCAACCCGCTGCGGCCTTCCATGCGCACGATCATGGTCCTTGAAGGGCCAGGAATCGCCGGCGGCAAACGGCTTGGCGAAGTGCACCTTATGGATTTTGCGCCGACACTGGCTAAGCTCATGGGCCTTCCCTCGCCCAAGGACGCCACCGGGCGCATTTTGCGGGAAGCTCTCATCGACCCGCATTGACACAGCCCTTCCCCTTCACGTACCCTCAGATGATAACAGCACCGAGAACTACTCAGTCAGGAGACCGAACTGTGTCAGCCAAGCCTTCTTGGGAAACGCCCTGCGTCGTTTCGCGTGACGAAGTCATCGCACTGAACCATGAAGTCATGGCGATGCCGACTATCGAGGCAAGAACCGGCGAAGACCTTTTCCGCATTCATGCGCTAGAGAAAGAGTGGGATATCGGCATTGTCGTATACGGGCCAAGCGATTCGTCCAAGATACCCGTTGGGCCCGATGCTAAAAAAATTGGCATCTTTTTACTTCACGGGGGCGTGTCGGACTTCAAGTCCGTGGAACGCGTGGCGCGCTTGCTGGCGGAAAAATTCGCCATCAAGGTCGCAACGATGACCTTCCCTGGAAGGTTTTATTTCCCGGACCCGAGCAGAGATTGGCCCGGCGACGTGGAGAACCTCGACGGTTCCGCCAGAACGCCTCTATGGAGCAAAGAAACGCGCATCACCCCGGATCAATACACCATCGTCAAGGATTCCTCAAAGCGCGAAAGTTACGGCACCTTGATTTCTTTAGCCGCAAAAAAGGGAGCAGAGTTCTATGATCGCATGGCCGCCTGGCCGGTTGCCTTTGAGGAAGCCGTCATGGAAACCGCGCGCCGTCAATTTCCGGACGGCGAGTTCTCGATCTACATTCACGGTCACTCCACCGGCGGCCCTTTCGCCATGATGGCCACGCAGCGGATTCCGAACATCAAAGGCGTCCTTGGCTACGGCAGCTCACCCTTCGGCTATATGTACCCGGTCATTTCCGGCGACCATTGGAATTTCCCGTTCAACCAGTTGCGCCTGCGCACGTGGCGCGACACGGCCCGATACATGTACGAGGGCCTGAAGAAATCCGGCATCGGCCTGCCCATGCTCATCGAACTCACCTTCGAACGCTGGGAAATCGCCAAGAAGCGGCCAAATTTCAAGGCCGAAGACTTCATTCACAAGAACTCGACAAGATCCCTGGAAGAGGCGGCACGGGTTTCCGCCGCGCGTTTAAGACTGTCAAACCGTGAGACCGACAATCTGGTGCAACGCTATCTCGGGTACACGCGCGAGATCTCGGGGCCAAGCGTCAAGCCTGTTCCGCCGTTTCTCTCGATCCACGGGATCGGCGATGACACCGTTACCTTGCAGCGCTGTCAAAGGTCTCTGCCGCTGTTCGCGAAACTGAGCCCGGCTCCGAAAATACGTTGTGTGTCCCTCGGCGCCGGCGTCCACAGTTGGGGGCACACGGAACCTGATTTGCCGGCAGGCATTGCGCCGCCTGTGGCCAAACTCTGGTACGACACGATTATCAACGGCTTTTACTTAACGTAGGCGGTGGGTGCTTTGAGGAAAAGCACAAGCGGAAAAGGACCAGTCGCATGGCGGAAAAAGATCATCTCATTCTCACGGCCGTGGGGCCGGATCAAGTTGGACTGGTGGAAAAGATTTCCCAGTTCATTGTCCAGCATGGCTGCAACATCGAAGACAGCAAGATGGCGGTTTTTTGCGGCGAGTTCGCCGTGATCATTCTGATTACCGGTGAGAGCCGACGCCTGGTCGAAATTGCCAATGCCTACCATGAGCTTGAAACGCAGACGGGCCTTACCCTCGCTATCAAAACTCCCTCCAGCCGCAAGCCGTCAGAGTCGCTTCTCCCCTACAAGCTCACGGCCTCCTGTATGGACCATCCTGGCATCGTCCACAAACTCAGCCAGGTTCTGAGCGCCATGGGAGTGAATATCGAGTCCATGGAAACAAAGACCTACGCTGCGCCCGTCAGCGGCACACCCATATTCAGTCTTGAAGCGAGCATCTCCGTGCCCGCGAAAACCAACATTAACGTTCTCAGAGAACGCTTCGCGCAAATTCAAAGAGACGAAAACATCGATATCGAGCTTTCCCCAGCCAAGAGTTGAGAACCCGCCTCATGGCCGGATAATCACAGCCCTTGCCTTTGGTGTGACGAAATCACGGCTTCTTGATGCCAAGTTCCCTTTGCACTTCATGCAGCAGCGTGAAGTCCGCTACCTCGCCGACCGAAACTTCGCGCGTAACTTTGGCTTCTTTTCGCGATTCATCTATGAGCAGATTGAGTCCATCCGCGGGTATGCTTCCATCCATGCTGACGACTTTTACCGTGGAATCATAGGAAGCGAGCGCTTGTTCCCGGGGCACCCTGCCCCATTCGGCTAGAATCTGCACGCTTTCGTCCTTGTTCTCCCTGATAAAGCGCGAGCCTTTGATCAGGGCCTTGATTACTTTTTTTACTTCAGCCGGTTTTTGTTGCAGCTTTTTTACATTGACCCCAAGGCCGGAAAGGGGATAATTCAAATACTCGTACGCCCTGCCGAGAACCACGAAACCCATCTTCTTGGCTTCAAAGTCCCAGGGGGGCGAGGCCATCGCCGCATCCACGAGGCCCTTTTGCAGACCAGCGAGACGGCCTGAGTCGCCACCCAGCGCGACGAATCGGACGTCCTTTTCAACATCGATGCCGGCATGCTTGATCATGATGCGCGCCAGAACGTGGGTTGCACTGCCGAAGTTACCCACGCCGATCGTCCGCCCCTTCAGGTCTTTTACAGACTTGAATTCCTGCCGGCCCACAAGAGCATGAGGCGAACTATTGACGAAGCCCGCCACGACTTTCACGGGAATACCCGCGATCGCCGCTCTTAGGACCGACCCGGTCAGCATCGTGTAGTCGATATCGCCGTTGGACAGAGCGGCGAGGGAAGTCGCAGGCCGCATGACGAGAATCTCAGCGTCGAGCCCCTCCTGTTTCAAAAATCCCTTCTTGTGGGCAACGCCCGCTGAAAGGAAAATCATGCTGTAGCTCCCCGAGACGGAGATCGTGATTTTATCGGCCGCCATGGCGGCCACAGGGAAAAAAAGAAGGCATAGGATACCCCAAAAAATCTTTCTCATCGTACTGACCTCCTTGATGGTCCTAACAGTGTGCCAAAAAATAGTAGTCGGACGTCGACAAGGTTTAGCACAATCGAGAATCTCACATGAACAGGACATCCCTTGCGGGCATCAGCCACTGAGAATTCACGATTGCCTTCCAAAGTCTTTCGCCGACGCGATTGCGTAGCGTAAGGCATGCAGTGCCAGCAACAGGGCGACCCCTGTCCCTAACCAGGAAGCGAAACTATCCGGTAATTGGGCTTTGTGTCAATTGTAAACTTCGGTCTGGTTTGCACGATAGAGATGGACATTTGCCCCGGGTTGCGGTAGGGGTATGCCATTTTCCTTTCAATGACGTTGAAGATTTACTGAAGGAGCTTATCGCTTCACCAAGTTGACGGACTTAAGACAGGCGTCGAGAGTTCTTTCAAACGCGCGCACAAACCGGAAATCAAACGAGGTGGCTCATATGAATGGTATAGGAACACACAAGCTAAGCGCCCTGCTTCTAGGGGTTGTCTTTATGATCGCGCCGGCTCAAGTCCGGTCCCAGATATCCCAGGAGATCATAGAAGGCGCCAAGAAAGAAAAAGAGGTCGTGCTCTATGGAGCCGTGACCGTCAAAGCTTCGAAAGCCATCGGCGATCTCGTGGAAAAAAAATACGGCCTCCAGGTCAAGCACTGGCGCGGCGACGCCACGGAGATTATCAACCGGGTGATCGCCGAGGGGCGGGCGGGAAGGCAGGTCTTCGATGTCGTGCTGGGCAATGAAGCGGTGATGGCAAGCATCGATCAGAGAGGCTTTCTCGGCGTATTCGACCCCCCGTCGGCCAGAGCCTTCCCCAAACAGTTTCGCGATCCCAACCAGCGCATGACCCCGTGGCGGGTCTTGCCCTATGGCATCAACTACAACCATCAGCTCCTCAAGGCTGACGACGCGCCTAAAAGTTGGGAAGAGCTGCTGGCGCCGAAGTGGAAGCAAAAATTTGCCATGGCCAACCCGGGTATCCATGTGACGACACTTCAGTTTGTCCTGAGCCTGGAGAAACTGCTGGGGCCGAAATGGCTGAGCGTGGTGGAGGGCTGGGCGAAACAGGAGCCGCGCCTGGCGCGCGGACTCGCAGAGAACATTCAGCCGCTGACGGCCGGCGAGGTGGCGGTGG
>JBFJNS010000068.1:0-10076 GCA_041618055.1 Binatia bacterium | reverse complement strand
GCAGTAGTTTCCCTCCGTGGTCAAGGCGACCTTCAAAAGAACACCTTCTTGGGCCCAAACTGCCGCGGCCCACCCTAGTGTTCCTGCCAAGACCATGATGGACAAGATAGATTTTTTAATTGACATATTTTCTTACCCCCTTCCTCAAGGACTCATGGCGCAAGCCACATGCCAAGCAAAATTCCCAATAAAATCAGCCCCGGGAAAATCAAAGTGAAGGCTTTTCCCTCAATGGAAAGTTGCTCATTGGAAGTCGGATTTCACCGATCACCAATAAACCAGAGCAGTTACAAGTGATATCCCGTTACGGGTTGGCAGTCACACCACGCATGCAGGTATGCTTTCCGTCTTGGGAAGCACCTTAGCTGTATTAAATCGGTCCCCGGCACATTCGTTCCGCTGGCAAAGGTCGCTGGATTAAAACGAGTTTTGCCTGGAGATTCTTGGAAAACAGCAGAACAGACCCACGCCCCGCTTATGAACGACTTCTTTCTTTGCCTATTTTCAAGCTAAATCAGAATTGTCACAATGATATGTCGCGACTCGTTGGCCGAGCGGCGGGGATTTGAATCAGCTACCGCAAAAGCTTCAAAGAACTTGCGATTGCGTGATCGAGCGGGCACGGTCTTTGATTAGACACTCTTCCTTTGGGCGCCTGGTATGATATGCCCTGGCAAATCGCCAACAACCATTTCAAAGATTCCTCTGTGAAGAGCGTGGCGGATTATTTCCGAAGCCGGATGACCCATGGATATGTGACGGCCGGAGGGGACTTTGAGCATTTGACCCACAACTACAACCTGAGAGGCCAGTAGCAGTCGCTGACCAACTAACTGATCGCGACCATAACGGCACAATTTCCTCTAATGCTTTTCGGCGCTAGCTACAATGAACTCGCCGTGGCCAAAGAACTCCTGATGAAAGTCTACCGCGGAACAAATTCAGCCCAGGTTTCTCTACGCAATAACACCCAAAACCAGTACATCTACGACCAAGAATACGGCTGGGACGGAAGCCAATGGATACCCTTTGTCTCAACGCTGGCATCTCAACGTCGTTGTCTCTTTAACACCTTCTCAACAATAGCCTGCAGATCCCGAAGCGGAAACGGCTTTAGAATGAGATCGTCAAATCCAGCGGCCAGACATTTATTCCTGTTCTCCGGGCCGAATTGGGCCGTTAGCGCGATTAGCGGAACGCTTTTCGTCCCTGGATGCTTGCGTATGAGACGGCCCGCTTCAAAGCCGTCCAACACCGGCAACATGAGATCCATCATGATGAGGTCGGGGGGATCAGCAATCGCCGCTTCGACTGCCTCCTGACCATTCTTTGCTCGTGTAACCTCATAATTGAATCTTCTCAGCCCTCTCTCCATGACATCGCTAAGGAAAGGATCGTCTTCGACCAGTAGAATCCGTGTGTTCAAAAGTCGGCACCCGATCGGACGTAACTGCGCCCGGCGTGTATCCCTTTCATCGAAGGGCTTTTACACAAAGCGGGGGTCTGCATCAAGTTTTTTCTCAACCGG
Source organism: Binatia bacterium (assembly GCA_041618055.1). Taxonomy (GTDB): domain Bacteria; phylum Desulfobacterota; class Binatia; order UBA9968; family UBA9968; genus JBFJNS01. The sequence continues at coordinate 8,548 of JBFJNS010000068.1, read as the reverse complement.
CAGTTGAAGCGCGGCCCAGTTCGCCCGCATCGTCAGAAAAAGCTTCTGCACCATGGCGGGTGCCCGCACGTCGCGGTCTGCCCCATCCATCCCCTTGCAGCCTGATTTGCGACCTTGGCCCCACAAGTTGACACAATGGGGCGTTATCGGATAGCGCCACTCCCAAACGAACGAGAGCTGGCCAGTTTCCACGTCCCATAGTAGCTCCGCGTCTTTGCAAACGACGCCGCGGAAAGGTGTTTGAAACAGATCTGGATTCCTTGTGGTTGGACTTTGAAAAGAAACTTCTGCGTGCCATGATCATGCCCGGGGTCAGAGGCGGATTGAGCGCATTTGAGCGCCTAAGGTGATCGGCTCTGACCTTGCGGGGTAATCTCACAGGAACAGCTTTGAGGATAGGATATCATGTCAGTCAAGAATTCCGCAATTTATGAACTCGACGTAGAGGACGTCGAGTACGTCTGCCACGGCGACAGACCGCTGCTGGCTCGTCTTTTCAAGCCGCGTGGAACAGGGCCTTTCCCGCTCATCATAGAGGTGCATGGGGGTGCCTGGTGCCGGGGCGACCGCCTGAACGACACCTCGGTCAACGAGCAAGTGGCGAAAAGTGGCTTCGTCGTAGCGGCCCTGGATTTCCGGATGCCGCCGCAAGCGCCTTACCCCGCCTCTCTGGCCGACATTAATTATGCGATCCGCTGGCTCAAGGCTCGGGCCAACGAGCTGGGCGGCCGCCCCGACCGGGTTGGCATCCTAGGCAGCTCAAGCGGCGGGCACCAGGCCATGCTGGCCGCGATGAGACCAGAAGATCCCCGTTACTCGGCTGTCCCGCTGCCTTCAGGGACTGCGCCCCATGACGCCAGCGTCTCCGGCGTTGTTCTCTGTTGGCCGGTCATCGATCCGCTCGGGCGTTACAAGTATGCCAAGGAACTGATCGAGAGCGGCAAACCGTATCCGGTTGAAGGAGTGCTCTCCAGCCACCATCAATACTGGCAGACTGAAGAAGCCATGGCGGAGGGTAGCCCGCTGCGCATCATTGAGCGAGGTGAGCGGGTCGAAATGCCACCGGTTCTGTATATCCAAGGAACACTGGACACCGTCCATCCGCGCCTCCACCTCGACCGATTTATCTCGGAATACCGCAAGGCCGGTGGTCATATTACCCTTGAGCTGTTCGAGGGTGAGGTCGAGGGTTTCATCACCAGGAATCGAACTTCGCGAGCTGCGTCACGCGCAGTGGAGAAGATCATCGAATTCTTCCACCAAGCGATGCGGTGAGCCAAGAGGTTAAGGCGCAGACAGAAGACCGGGACCGCTTTCACCCAAGCTAAACTGCCTTACGGCCCGCTTTGTGGACCCCTCTATTTTTCTGCGGCCGCTTTGTAAAGTCGATCTATGAAACCGCTCTCATAGAGTCTACTTTTATATCGCGAACAGGCGACGCCCTGTTCCCTCTCGTGCTACGCAGGTGTTTTATGGAGATGCTGCCGTAACTCTTCGACCAGACCTTGGAGGTCAACTTCAAACGTGCGCTCGCGTATGATCTTGCCTTGGCGGAATGCCAGCTCGTGAAGCGATTCGGGCAGTACTCTTGCCTGCGGCATTTTAGTTTCGTCGAGAAGAAGCGGAACGACCAACCGATGTCGCTGCAGCGCAGACTCGATTTCGATCCGAACCCAGTCGCTCTTCGAGTCAATGCGCCGCCTGCCAAGACTTTTGGCGGGGTCGAGCCAGTTTGGCCCGATGAGCACCAACATCACCTTGCACCGACCCACCGCCGTATCGATTTCCTGCCTGAAATTCTTTCCAAGCTTGATGGAGTGGACGTCGCGAAAAACGGCTCGGGCACCAAAGGAGCTAATCAGGCGGTCAGTGATGCGACCAGCAGCCCACGGGTCGTCTTTGCGGCGATAGGATAAAAAGACCCCAAACTCTGGCGGCTCATCTGCATCGAAGGGGAGCGGTGCGTACGGAACTGTGGTGCGCAACGCCTTGCCCAAATCGCTCGGGGCCGCCGGACACAGCCCCCACTTGACCTGCACAAACTCGGGTACACCCGCACCCTTGCTGAGACGCCAATAGACCGCCAACCGATCCCTGAATAGATGTGACCCATCGGGCGCCGGACTGGGTTGTGTGAGAATCTGTCCGGGCGGGAGAATCATCACGAGCATCAACCAGGGGACGCCCGAGAGGCCCTCTGAGTACGTAAAACGCCCGCCGTCCACCGTTATGGAGGCATTGTTGTCGGGGGGAGGAGGCGAACCACCCTGGCCTGCCACGAAAACCACACCGCCCCCTTTTTTCTTGTAGCCTCTTGGTGGTGAACCAACCCCCCAGCGTACGCGGAGACGATCTGAAACCGGCGTGACGTACTCGACTTTCCCCCGGACACCGTCGTCACCGAAAAATGTATCGAGTATCACGAGATACGGAGGCTGCTCGGGGGGCAAAACAGATCTCCTTCCATTATCGGCTTGAAAATCGATTCCGGACCGGTCGCTGGCGATTGATCTCTCGCCATCCTCTTGCCGGGCCGGTTCGATCTGCTGACTGCCAACCCGGTCAAATAATCTACCTGTCGCGGCGGCGGAATTCCTAAAGGCAGCGCGGTTCCCCGCATTATTCCTAGGGTCTTACTGAAGATTGCGAGTTCGCAGAGGTTGTTGACGAGTACCGTCGTTCGTGCGCGCACCCCTGGAGCTTTGATCCCGTTTTTCGTCTATGGCGTTACCCGCGCCTCCACAGTATCAAAATAGAACTGATCTTGACCTGCCGCAAGCAATCCATCCCTGGGCAAATCCACGCCGAAGTAGAAAGTATAGGCTCCGACAGGAAGCGAGGTTGTGTTCAGCACCTCGACTGGCGCGAGCTTGAAGAGCGGACCCCCATAGATCGCAATGGGTTTATCGGAGCGAACCCACCCCTTGTCCACTGTGTACCAGTACAAGCCAAAGGGCGTTTCAGCCGCCACCCACCAGTCTGCTGCCATGCCATTGTGGCTACCCGGGTCAAGCGCTACCGTAACCGCTAACAATTCACCCTGAGTGATTGTCATTGGTTCATCTAAGCCGTTGCCTTTAATGTCAGGACTGGGTTCTTTGACCTCGTTGAGCCGAAAACTGTCACGTAATAACCCCGTATCGTCAACGATCTCGACAAACACATCATCCTCATTAACGGTTACAAGGGCGTAATGATGGAATTCCCCGCCGTAACCTGGGTGGATCGGGGCGCCGGAGCCTCCGGTGATGATGTGATGAACACCGTTGTGTATATTGCGGTTGTAGAGATGTTCATGACCCGCAAAATAAGCATTGACTTTATGAGCAGCCAACAACTTCCAGAAGGCGTTCCTTTGTGCCGGATATACGTCGAGTGAAGAGCCTATATGCGGCCCCACGGGGTAAGCTGGCTCATGCCCAAAAACAAAGATGCGTTTCGCCGAGGTGGAGGCGAGGTCGTTAGCAAGCCATGCTAAATTAACGGTGTGAGGGTTCCCTGCCCGGTTGGTACTAAGCATCACAAAATGGGAATCCATATAATCAAATGAATACGTCATATAGGTCTCCCCCGGGGGCCCGTTATCCGGCAGGTCGTTGAAAATCGACTGCCATACCGCTTCAGAACGGGTGCTTCTTACCTCATGGTTGCCGACGCCCGCGTACACTTTCGCCCCGTGCATATCGCTTGCATAGATGGGACTCATCACGTCGCGCCAATGATTAAGCTGTAAAGCCAAGTGAGGGTCGGCAGGACTACCGTCAACAAGATCACCGGGGAACAAGACAAAGGCCACATTTTCCGTTACGACAAGATCAGCTATGCGGGATAGGACATCGTCATTGACGCCGTTAGTCTCTCCCCTGCTATCGGCCATGACCACAAAACTGAACCGTGCACCGAATGCACTAGGAGCCGCGCACAGGATTATTACTAAAACCAGACTCAAAACAGACAATACGGTTTTTCTTTTTCGTCTCATCTCAGACTCCGATGCGCGGAAAGTGTTTCAGGCCGAACCGGCCCCGCGACCAAAAAAAAGCCACCCATACCCTGGCGAGCTCATCGCCGAGCATGGCTGGCTCCACGCTCTCCATAATTCCCCCCCAAAGAAGCGCTGGTATTACCTGTTTATGGCTCCACCATCAGTTCGAGCCGATTAAGCACGGAGGAAATTCTTTCTTCGAATGTCTCTAGTAACTCCTAGGGGCGTGGGATGTCAAGATACAAGCTTCCAGCGACATTGGTAATTGATGTTTGCTCGTGTTTGCGTTTACGGGAGCGCAGTTCTCGAGCAAAAAACGGACCGAGACCGAGCCTATAGAATTTGGTTGTGGCCGCTTATAGGGGGAGCAGATTATCTTCTGGCACGCCCGGGCAGTTTCGAACCCCCAACCGAAGACCGACGTTGGTTCCGATCCCAAACAGCCTCAAACCGAAAAAAAAAGCAGCATCGTTCTGGAAGCCTATTCGACTCTCGGTTTTTAGGTCATTCTCTCCTGTTCCCCGCTCTTGTGTAGACACAGTCAAGACAGTTGTGGAATCGACTTCGGCCGCGTTTCAACAGCCCCTGGCGGGAGAAAGCTTCCCTTGATTTTCTCATGCACATGGCCCCGCCGGGAAACAAACCGCCGCGCATCGGGTTTCTCACACGAACGTGTTCTGCAAGCCGCCCTTGCTGATTTGATGCGATGAAAAGAAAAGTGAATGGAAGCAGTTCGCAAACAGTTTCGAACTGGATGTGAGCTGGGCGTTTCTTATTGACCTGGCTTCCTTTTCAATTCGTCCAGGCGTAGCGCCGCCTTTTTCGCAAAGTCGCTATCCGGATGTGTCTGTATAATCCGCTCGTACAATTCCCGCGCGTGCTTTTGATTATTTTGCACCTCCTCAAACTGGGCGGTTTCAAAAAGCTCCTTGGGACTCTCGCCGCAGGCAGCGATGCCGAATAACAGGCATAAGGCGACAGCTCTGCAGATCAGCGACTTGCTCATTGGCATGGGCCGGTTCCTCTCTATCGGGCGTTCATATGTTGAATCTAAGATATCAGCGTTTCAGTATCGAAGGAACCTTTCTTCCATGAGGTTGCATTTTTACCTGAATGAAACCCAAAGAGACGCCAAGGAGATTGTCCATCGAGTCCACTGGAATGTCTTTACTTTAACAAAGAACAAGGGCGATAGGCGGAAGCCAATGAAAATCGGGGCCTCGGGGTCGCAGTCGTTCAAGTTGCTAAACCGCTTCGCCCTGTTCATGGAGCAAAAGCGGCCAAGTCTACGTCTGCCGACGCCATACCTGTGCCGGCTATTCGAAGCCGCGAAACGCTTCGGTCTCCCGGTGCTCAGCTATTTGGTCACATCTAACCACGTCCATCTATTGGACTTGATAAGGCAAAAGCGAATTCGGATCTAACTCGATTCATCGCGAGGTAAAGGGTTTCACGTGACGACTACGCCTCGCGGTCGAAGTTAACCCTCTGCGCGTCATGTTTGCTAAAATCGGGAAACACCAATATGTTAAACTACTTTTGTAGCACAGTACGGAATTACCGAGAGTCGGAGCGTGGTTTGACCTCCCGTACCGCAAGCCCCTTCCCCTGTTCGACGGAGCCGCGATGACTACGAGTAGGATGCCCCGCCATATCCGCACATGGAGCCCGGCTTGACCGACATCGCCAGCAACGAGAATTCAGATAAAAAGGGGCGAGGTATTTTTTTCGGCTGGTATTTGGTCGCCGCGAGCATCGCGACTAACACGATCTTCTCCGCCGCCTACTTCCAGGGTTTCGGCGTTCTCATTATCCCCATAGAACGCACCTTTGGCTGGGACCGTTGGGTCATTTCAGCCGCCATGTCGCTGCGCCAGTTGGAGTCCGGCATTCTCAGCCCCGCTGTAGGATATCTGCTGGATCGCTTCAGCGCGCGTAAATTGATTTTCTGGAGCGCCGTCATCTCAGGCATCGGCTTCATCGGACTCGGTTTCACCACCGGCATCGTCACGTTTTTTCTCTTCTTCGTGGTCATTTCCGTGGGAGCATCCGGCGTCAGCCACTCGGTCACCTGGCCCGTGATCGTCTCGCGGTGGTTCCGTCGCAACCGCGGCCTGGCCATGGGGCTTGCGGTAACGGGTCCCATTTTCGGCTCGCCTATCGTCATACTAAACACGCAGATAGAAGCGGCGTACGGGTGGCGCATCCTCATTATCGGCTATGGAATCCTCGTTTTGGTCGGCATCACGCTGCTCAGCATGCTGGTGCGTGACCGGCCTGAGCCTTACGGTTTGCGACCTGACGGGGTTCCGCTGGATGAGGGCGCTTCTGCGGGACACCCAACCGCCCCGTCGCCCCGCCGGCCGGATACCGGGCTCACGCTCCATGCCGTGCTTCGCACCAAGGAGTTCTGGCTGTTCACGAGCTACTTGGCGGGGACCTTCATCGTGAACTCCGCCTTTCAAGTTCATCTGATTCCCTACTTTCAGCAAGACATGGGACTTACCCCGGCCGGGGCGGCCGTGGTCTTGTCCATGGTCTTTATTCTCAGCGGAATTGGGCGGGTTGGCGGCGGCCGACTGCTGGACAAGATGGATTATCGCCTCGTTCTGGCAGCCGTTGCCGCGCTGATGGGCTTTGGCCTGTTGTACCTCCAGCTGGCGGACGCCAATACCGTCTTGGCCGCATTGCCTTTTGCGCTGATGTTCGGCGTCAGCTTCGGGTGCCTCGTTCCCATGCGTGGCGCCGTGGGGAGCATCATGTTCGGCATCCGGTCCATCGGAGGAGTCCTCGGCCTTCTGCAGGGGGCCTCCATTGCGGCGGGCGTCGTCGGTCCCCTGGTCATGGGCATCATCTTCGACCTGAACGGGAACTATTCCGTTGCCATCTGGGGACTCATCATCATCAGCGCTCTCATGGTGCCGATGTCCCTGGCCATGGCCTCGCCCGACGAGATGTCCAAGCGCATTGGCCAGCAGCGGACCAGTGACAGGGACGGTTAACCTACCTTTTCATTGGGGGTCAAAATAGGGGTCAGGCGTGATATTTACCATTCTTGGTGCAAATCTGAGGTGAGGCTTGCGCCTATGTTCAACCTACTACGGGACAAGGAGCTTCTCGATCGAGTCCGCTAAATCGTTGCTAGTTTAACGGCGATGGGCATCGATTGTTGAAACTGTTGGCGCGCCCGGAGGGATTCGAACCCCCAACCCTCAGAACGGAAATCAACGCTGTAAGTATCTGATCTTGTTGAGTAAAAAATCAGCGAGAAATGGCCTATGGCTACCTTACCATTAACGGGCGTTGAAACTGGCCCCAACTGGCTTTAAATTGAAATTTCTCTCTAGGTCACTGGTGTTCGAAGCAGCGCCTTAGCGTCTTTCCGATCACGTGACACCCGCGTGTTTTCTCTCTGCTCTATCCACCACGCGCTACGCGAGGCAAGCCATCGACCACTCGTCACGTTTCCCCTGCGTCCTTAACGGCAGCTTTTTCACGACCTGCTCCGCGGTTGCCTATTGACAATTGCTTATTGTCATCGCCAGTGCTAGATTGCCGGTGTGATTCAAGGCTTCAAGCACAAAGGCTTGAGACTGCTGTTTGAAAAGGGCACGGCTAGAGGGATTCGTGCCGATCATGTCGCCAAGGTCGAAAACATTCTGGCCGTTTTGAATCGCGCCAGGAAGCCCGCCGACATGGATTTGCCCGGCTTTAAATTGCATCGGCTAAGGGGCGATCTCAAAGACTTCTGGAGCGTGACTGTGACGGCCAACTGGAGGATCATCTTTCGTTTTGAAGAGGGCGACGTATACGACGTGGATTTGGTCGATTATCACTGAAGGGAGATAGGATCATGCGTATGAAAAATCCCCCGCATCCGGGACGCGTTGTCCGCCAAGAGTGCATCGAACCGTTGGGATTAACTGTAACCGAAGCGGCCAAGCGGTTAGGTGTGACGCGGCAAACCTTGAACAATTTGGTCAACGGCAAGGGCGGGATCTCGGCCGAGATGGCCGTGCGCCTTTCCAAGGCCTTCGGGTCCAGTCCTGAGGTCTGGCTTGGGCTCCAAATGGAATACGATCTCGCCCAAGTCGAGAAAGAAGCGCACAACATCAAAGTCGAACGGGTTGCGTGAGAGCACGATATTTTCACGCCAATGAAAAACCCGCCGCATCCCGGTTTATCTATCCGGGAGGATTGCCTTGAACCGCTCGGGCTCAGTGTGAACGCAGCGGCGAAAGCCCTGGGCTGCTCCAGTCAGGCACTTAACAACGTGATCCATGGCCAGGCGGCGATTTCTCCGCAAATGGCGACCCGGTTGGATAAGGCGTTTGGTGGCGGTGCCGAAATATGGCTCCGTTTACAGGCGACGTACGATCTGGCCCAGGCGGCAAAACAGGCGGATAAGATCAAAGTGAAGCGCGTTGCGGCAGCTTAGGAAAAATTTGGCAGACCGCATCGACCTTGATCTCACGGCACTAAGGCACCGACAGGCTGAGGCTTGCCCCTTTAACCCTTCGCCAAAATGAATCCCAACCTTAACGTTGCACCTTTCTGTGCCGG